>JAEZAI010000633.1 GCA_023427825.1 Actinomycetes bacterium | reverse complement strand
GAGTCCAGGCGGTTCGACCCCGGCCCTCACCTTCGGCTCGGACGGTGAGGCTCAGACCGGGGGTCGCACGACGGCCGCACGACGGCCGACGGTGTCCTCGGCCTGCGAGAGCTCGTCCGCGGTGCCGGCCAGGAGGATGACGGCGTCGGGACCCGACCCGTGCATCGAGGCGAGCGCGTGTCCGATGATCACGTCGCGCAACCCTGGGTCCGACTCGACGATCCCGACGATGCGCATGCGGGCGACCGTCCCGTCGTCGAAGTCGATCCGCAGCGGCGCGCCGACCCCGAGACCCGATCGCCGGGCGAACCGCTCGGTGACGACCGCGTCGGTCGAGGAGGTGGCGGCGTGGCCGTCGAGCACCCGGAGCGCGAGCACTCGCTGCGACGCGGCCAGATCGATGCCGCCGATGGCCACCCGGCGGCCCTCGATCCGTCCGTACGCGGTCGAGACGGGCACCGCAGCCGGACCTCGGAGGTTCCGCAGGTCCCGGAGCGTGCCGTCGCAGTTCGATGCGGTGCGCGGCACGCAGTAGACGACCCGGTCGGCGATGACCAGCGGCCGATCCCGGCCGACGTCGCCCCACGAGGCGACGAGAGCTGATGCCATCACGATGACCAGGAGCGCGATCGCCGCCGCGGCCATCAGCTGGGCGGTCGGAGCAGTGTTCTGGGTCAGATCGGTCGGAGCCCGGCGCTCTCGTCGGTGCACGGCTGCCTCCTTCGGTGAGGGACCGTGTCATCACGCCTCGCCCCGCTGTCGTGGAGCTGCTCGTCGGCTGTCCGTCGACCAGCGGGTCGCCGGGGCGCAGGACAGCCGAGCGACAGCACCTCTCTCGATGCTGTGGTGAGTCGCCCCGATCGGCGGGGCGCGGAACAGGAGGATGGACCGTGGAGACGATGGTCCTGCACGTCCCGGACGTGACCTGCCAGCACTGCGTGGACACGATCAGCAGCCGGGTCGGCGCCCTGTCGGGTGTCGAGCGGGTGGAGGTCGACCTCGTCGACCGACTGGTCGTGGTGGAGGGCACCGCGGAGCGCGGTGCCGTGTGCGCCGCGATCGACGGCGCCGGCTACGAGGTGGAGGGCTGAACGATGAGGATCGCGATCGCGCTCTATCCGGGCTTCACCGCGCTCGACGTCGTCGGGCCGTTCCAGGTGCTCGCCGACGTCCCCGGCCACGAGGTGTGCTTCGTCGGCGAGGCCGCCGGCCCGGTTCCCGACCACACCGGCCGGTGCCCGCTGGTCGCCACCGGGGCCTTCGACGAGGTCGATGCCGCCGACGTCGTGATCTTCGGCGGTGCGCTCGAGGACCACGAGCCGGACGCCGCCACCGTGGCCTGGCTCCGGAAGGTCCACCCGACCACGACGTGGACGACCAGCGTGTGCACCGGGTCGTCGTACCTCGCGGCGGCGGGCATCCTGGACGGCCGGACCGCGGCCTGCCACTGGGCGCGGACCGAGCGCCTCGAGTCGTACGGCGTCACCTACACGTCCGAGCGGGTCGTCGTCGACGGCGACGTGGTCACCGCGGCGGGTGTGTCGTCCGGCATCGACATGGCGCTGCGGCTGCTGGCCGAGCTGCACGGCGACGACGTGGCCCGCTCAGTGCAGCTCGCCGTCGAGTACGACCCTCAGCCGCCGTTCGACTCGGGCAGCGTGGCGACTGCGCCACCCGAGATCGTCGAGCTCGTCCGGGCGACGCTCGGATGAGCTCAGGCCGGGACGCCGACGACCTCGTCCACGAGACGAGCGACGGCGTCTCGGCCCCGGACCGAGGCCTGGGCAACGGCCGCGTCCCCGGCGGTCGCGGACGCAGCGGCGGTGATGCGCTCGATCTCCCGCCGCTCGAGCGGGTCGGCGGGACGTCCGCTGCGTTCCCGCAACGCCGCCGAGGCGCCGAGCAGCTCGGCGGCGTGTTCGGCGTCGGCGGACGCCTCGATCGACGCCCTGACATCGAGCGCCGAGGCGATGATCCGGGGATCCGGCATCGACCGGGCGACGTCCGCCACGTCCCGCTGAGCGGCGTGGGCGGACTCGAGGTCGCCGGCGGCTGCGGCGGCGAACCCGGCGCCGCTGCGGGCCTCCGCGTAGAGGAACATCGAGCCCGACGTGCCCATGATCTCGGTGGCCTGCTCGTACTCGCGGAACGCGAGCGCGTCGTCGCCGTCCCAGCGGGCCAGGTGGCCGTGACCGAGGTGGGCGGCGGCCACACCGCCCCGGTAGCCGTAGCGGCGGGCGTGTCGGCGGGCCTCCTCGAGCACCCGGTGTGCGTCCTCGGCGCGCCCGAGCACGGCGAGCAGCACGCCGAGCTCCGAGGAGATGAGCTGCACGCTGTTGTGGAGCCCGACATCACGGGCGATGTCGATCGCGGACCGGAACGACGCAGCGGCGTCGTCGAGCTCGCCGAGGAACCGGAGGTTGCCGCCCTGGTGGCCACGGACCGAGGACAGGCCCCACAGGTCGCCGATGCGGGCGAACTGCGTGGCGGCACGCTCCCCGTGCGCGATCGCATCCGGTCCTTCGCCGAGCCGCATGCCGATCTCCATGCGGACGAAGTCGACCATCGCGAGTGCCCATCGGTCGCCCACCTCGGCGAAGCGGCGACGGGCGCGCTCCAACCGCTCGAGCGCTCCGTCCGTGTCGACGCCGCGGACGCCCTCCACCGCCAGCAGCAGCTCGGCGAGTGCCGCGCCATCGGGGTCATCGACGGCACGGAACGCGCCGAGCGCATCCGCGGCGGCGCCGGCGGCCACGTCGCTCGGATGGACGATGCACGCGTTGGGACGCTCGACGGTCGAGCGCGCGAGGTGCGCGTAGCCGAGCAACGATCCAGGACCGTCCTCATCGGCGAGGAACCGGTCGAGGTGGCGGCGTCCCTCCTCGTAGTCGCCGAGATACCAGAACCAGGAGAGCGACGAGGCGAGTCCGAGGCCCTCGACGCGGTGCTCCGGGGTCCGCTCGGCGAATGCGAGCGCGGCCCGGAGATCGTCGTTGACCGCCCGGAGCTCCTCCAACCACTCCACCTGGTCCACGGTGCGCAGCCGGGCATCGGCGCGCGCGGCGGTCGCCGACATGTGGGCGAGGTGGCGGGCGTCGATGGTCGTGGCCTCGCCCGACGCCAGGAGCTCGGCGGCGGCGAACTGGCGGATGGTCTCGAGCACGCGGAAGCGGTGGTCGCCGGCGCGACTCACGAGTGAGCGGTCGACCAGGTCGCCGACGATGTCCGACACCTCGGCCGAGGACATGGCGTCGTCGGCCGCCACGGCGGCAGCGTCGTGGAGACCCCACGGGCTCCGGAAGACCGCCAGGCGGCGCAGGACCGTGCGAGCGTGCTCGTCGAGCAGGTCGTAGCTCCACGCGATGGCGGCCCGCAGCGTGCGGTGGCGCTCATCGACGGTCCGTGGGCCACCCGTGAGGAGGCCGAGCTGGTCACCGAGTCGTTCGGCGATCGCAGCGACCGGCAGTGTCGCCGTGCGGGCCGCAGCGAGCTCGACCGCCAGCGGCAACCCGTCGAGGGTCCGGCAGATCTGGGCGATGTGCTCGAGATCCTCGGTGCCAGGATCGAAGTGCCGGTCGAGTGCTCGAGCCCGGTCCGAGAACAGCTCGACGGACGCCGCGCCACGGACCTCCGCCTCGGGCGCACCGGCGGCCGGCACCTCGAGCGGCGTGACGGCGAATCGCTGCTCGCCGGGAACCTGCAGGAGTTCGCGGCTGGTCGCGAGGATCGTCACGTTCGGGCATCGTGCGACCACCACGGCGGCGAGCAGTGCGGCCTCGTCGACGACGTGTTCGCAGTTGTCGAGCACGATCAGCGCTGACCTCGCGCCGACCTGCCGGCACAACCGCACCACGGCCGTCTCTCCGTCCTCGAGCGGCACGGCGGGCAGCTCGAGCGCTGCCGCGGTCGCGCTGACGACGTCGTCGCGGTCGACGCCGGCGAGGCGGACGAGCCACGCGCCCGTCGTGAAGCGCTCGCCTGCGACGCGCGCCGCCTCGATCGCCAGGGTCGTCTTGCCGGTGCCGCCGGGACCCGTGCACGTGACGAGCCGCCGGTCCTCGAGCAGTGCGACCAGCTCCCGCAGATCCGCATCTCGACCGCGGAACGACGCGACCCGCTGCGGGAGGTCGGGGGCCACCGTCGTCGCCGCGGTTCGGGTCGTCGCTGCCAGCTCGGTCTCCTGGCGGAGGATCGCCCCTTCGAGCTCCTGCACCTCTGGCGAGGGATCGATGCCGAGCTCGTCCGCGAGCGATCGGCGGAGCTCCTGGTAGGCGGCGAGCGCATCCGCCTGCCGCCCGGACCGGTACAGCGCCAGCATCCGCTGCGCGTGGAAGCGCTCGCGGAGCGGGTGCGAGACGACGAGCGCGTCGAGCTCGTCGAGCACGTTCCGCTCACGGCCCAGATCGAGCTCCAGCTGCAGCACGTCCTCGAGCGCGGCGAGGCGGATCTCGGTCAGACGGGTGGCCTCGGCGTCGACCCACGGTGCGGCGGAGACGTCGCAGAGCGGTTCGTCCCGCCATCGAGCGAGGGCGGCCCTGTAGCGCTCGACCGCCACCGCGATCGCGCCGGCTGCGGCCGTCGAGCGGGCCGCCGCCAGCTCCTCGACGACTGCGAGGGCGTCGACGTGCGCCGGATCCACGTCGAGCGCGTAGCCCGGCGACCGGGTCGCGAGGACGGCGGCGTCACCGCCGTGCTGGGTGAGCCAGCGCCGGAGCTTGGACACCCGCAGTTGCAGCGCGTTGCCGGGGTTGCTCGGCAGGTCGTCGCCCCACAGCTCGTCGATCAGCGAGTCGGAGGACACCACACGGCCCGCGTTCAGGGCCAGCCGAGCGAGCAACGCCCGCTCGCCGCCCCCGGTAGGAGCGCCGGTGACCCCATCGACCTCGATCTCGACCGGTCCCAGCAGACGGACCTGCACGCCACCTCCCGACGGTCCGGCGCCGCCGGACATCCTACGGGTGCCGTCGCGGACAGCCCGAAGCAGCGGCAGGACAGCGCGCCGACAGCGCACCCCTGGATCGTGGGCCCATCAGCCCACGACACGGAGGAGCGTTGTGATGGAGACCGATCTGGACGTCGCAGTCATCGGAGGGGGCCAGGCCGGCCTCGCAGTCGCCCGGGAGCTGGGGGTGCGACGCCGCGACGCCGTGGTGTTCGACGCCTCGCCGGCCACGGGGCACACCTGGCACACCCGATGGGACTCGTTGCGGCTCTTCACGCCCGCGGCGTACTCGTCGCTGCCCGGGATGGCGTTCCCCGGGCCGGCCTGGCACCACCCCACCAAGGACGAGGTCGCTCGGTACCTGCGGGACTACCGGCACGCCTTCGACATCGACGTGCGGCACTCGTCGCCGATCCGCCGGGTTCGACCGGCCGGCCAGGGGTTCCATCTCGAGTGCCCGGAGGGTGAGGTCACCGCCCGATCCGTGGTCGTCGCCACCGGCCCGTACCAGGCGCCGGCGGTTCCCCGGATCTCCGGCCAGCTCGACGGCGACGTCGTGCAGATGCACTCCTCGGAGTACCGGAACCCGATCCAGCTCGGGGCCGGCGCCACCGTCCTCGTCGTCGGCGCCGGCAACTCGGGCGTCCAGATCGCCACCGAGCTGGCCGGACGCTGCGACGCCCATCTCGCTGTCGGTCACCCGGGCCGTCATGTCCCGCAGCGGATCGCCGGACGCGACCTGTTCTGGTGGCTCACCGGCCTCGGCATGCTCCAGGCTCCGCCTGAGAGCCGGCGCGGCCGCCGGATGCAGCGCACCGAGCTCGTCATCGGCGCCGACCGGGAGGCGCTGGAGCGTGACGTCGTCACCCGCAGCCGGGTCGTTGGTGCATCCGGTCGCACCGTGCGCTTCGAGGACGGCACCGACCTGACCGTCGACGCGGTCGTCTGGGCCACCGGCTTCACCGCCAGCCATCGCTTCGTCGAGGTACCTGGCGCGCTCGACGCTCGCGGGCTGATCGACCAGCGGGCCGGGGTGGCCTCCGTTCCCGGGCTCTTCACCGTCGGCCAGCCGTGGCAGCGGAACCGTGGCTCGTCGCTGCTCGGGTTCGTCGGAGCCGACGCCGCGCTCGTCGCCGACGCCGTCGCCAGCCGCCGGACAGCCCCACGACAGGCCGTCACCGCACGCTGATCCCACGCCCTCCACCGAACCACATCACCGAGGAACACCGCCATGACCATCACCGAACCCACCACGACGGCGCGTCGAGCCGACGCCGCGATCGCGAACCAGCACCAGCTGGAGATCACCGGCATGACCTGCGCCTCGTGCGTCCGCCGTGTCGAGAAGGCACTCGACCGCGTCGACGGCGTGACCGGCGCCCACGTCAACCTCGCCACCGAGCGAGCCGTCGTGACGACATCGCACGACGTCGAGGTCGCCGACCTCGTCGCCGCGATCGAGGCCGTCGGCTACCGAGCCGCGAACCCTGACGAGACCGACCCGGACGCGGGTCCCGCCGACACCGTCGAGGACGACGCCGACGACGGAGAGCAGCGGGCGCTGCGTCGTCGGTGGGCCACGTGCCTCGGTGTCGGCCTCTCGATGATGGTCCTGATGTACGTGCCGCTGCCCATCGACGCGATGGACTGGCTGATGCCCCTGCTGCTCGTCGTCGCGACCGTCGTCCAGTTCTGGGCGGGGCAGGGCTTCTACGCGACGGCGTGGAACGCCGCCCGGCACCGCACGACGAACATGAGCACGCTCGTCGCGCTCGGGACCGCCGTGGCGTACGGCTACAGCGCGTTCGTCACGCTGTGGCCGGCCCAGGCCGAGCAGCTCGGACTGCCGCTGCACGTCTACTTCGAGACGTCGATCATCATCATCGGCCTCGTGCTGCTCGGCCGGTGGCTCGAGGGGCGGGCCAAGAAGCAGACATCCGCG
>JAEZAI010000473.1 GCA_023427825.1 Actinomycetes bacterium | reverse complement strand
GGGGGGGGGGCGGGGGGGGGGGGGGGCACGACGACCGGGGCGGGTCGTGGGCAGGGCGGCTGCTGTCGATCACCGAGCGGCTGGCCCTGGCGTGCGCGGCGCTCCCCGCCGTGACGTTCCTCTACCGGCTCGCGCCGGTGCCGCTGCAGCAGCCCGCGATCGCCGCCACCGGCATCGCGCTCGGGGCGACGGCCCTCGCCTCGGTCGCGGTGCTGTTCCGCCGCCATCCGCTGAGCCCGCTGGTGGTCGTCGCCGCGGCGACCACCGCGGTCATGGTCGTGGGCGCCGCCGCCGGGGGGCGTCCTCCAGGACCTCAGCCTGTTCGGCTACACGCCGCTGACCGCGGCTCGCTACTACGGCATGGGCAACCTGGGGTTCGCGGTGCTGGGCGCGGCGGTGATCGTCGTGGCCGGTTCGTGGGTGGCGTCCCAGCAGGTGCGGGGCGACGGCGTGTTCGCGGCGGCCTGCCTCTTCGTGGTCGTGACCGTGTTGCAGGTGGCGCCCGTCATGGGCGCCGACTTCGGCGGCGCGCTGGTGCTCGTGCCCACCGCCGTGCTCGCCGCCACCGCGTGGTCGGGCGTGCGCATCGGCCTCCGTCGGGTGCTGCTGGCCGGCGCCGCCACCACGGCCGTGGTGCTGGTGCTCGGCGTGCTCGACGCCACGCTGGGCAGCGGCAGCCACGTCGGCCGGTTCGTGTCGAGCGGCCCGTCGGCGATGCTGGAGGTGGTCCATCGCAAGATCGACTCCAACGTCCGGGTGCTCACCACCAGCAACTGGACCTGGGCCCTCGTCGTCGTCGGGGTGTTCGCGCTCGGCGCCGCGGTGATCGCCGGCCGTCGGGCCGGGCGGTTCGAGCGGTCGCCGGCGTGGCGGACCACGCTGGCCGTGCTGGTGGGCTTCGGGGTCGCCGGAGGGCTCGCCAACGACAGCGGCGTCGCCATCCCCGCCATGGTCGCGGTGTTCGTCGGCGCACTGCTGCTCGCCGTGTCGGCCCGTCGCCCGTTCGAGGCCCCGAGGGTGCTCCCGCCCGGACCGGGCTGAGCTCAGTCCTCGTCGGTGCGGTCGACGATGCGCAGCTCGATGTCGAGCTGGTCCAGGCGGTCGACGGCCTGGAGCAGGAACTGCTCGACGGCGGAACGGACCAGCGTCACGTGGGTGACGTCCAGCGTGATCGTGCCGCAGCGGTCCTCGTCTGCCGTGGCGAACGCCACGAGCT
This sequence comes from Actinomycetes bacterium, assembly GCA_023427825.1. Classification (GTDB taxonomy): domain Bacteria; phylum Actinomycetota; class Acidimicrobiia; order Acidimicrobiales; family Microtrichaceae; genus Dermatobacter. Next base: position 4,576 of record JAEZAI010000473.1, on the reverse strand, counting down.
CGTGCGCGATCTCCTCCATGGCGATGAAGTCGAGCTCTCCCCGCAGCACCAGCAGCAGCTCGCGGTCGCCGCTGCGGCGCGTCGCGATCGCAGAGCGCGGGACGCGGTGGTGGTTGAGCAGGTGGAGACCGAACGTGTTGGACAGGTCCTGCAGCGCGGCGATGCCCCGGACGCTGTTGCCACGCGCGTCGAGGCGGGCGCTGAACGTGCCGATGCCGAACTCTGCGGGCTGCACCGCCACGATCCCCCCGCCCACACCGCTCTTCGCGGGCAGCCCGACTCGCACCATCCACTCACCCGAGTCGTCGTACATGCCGCACGTGGCCATCACCGACAGCACGGTCATGGCAGTGGACTCGTGGATCACCGTCTCGCCCGTCACGGGGTTCACGCCCGAGTTCGCGAGGGTGGCGCCCATCACCGCCAGGTCGCGGGCGGTGACGATCAGCGAGCACTGGCGGAAGTAGGTGTCGACCGACTCGGTGACCGGCGCGGCGAGCACGCCCGACGACGCGGCAAGGTGCGCGAGCGCCCGGTTGCGGTCGCCGGTCGACGACTCGGACTCGTAGACCGCCTCGTCGAGCTCCAGCTCGCGCCCGGCGAACGCCGACAGGCGCTCGCGGATGCGGCCGAAGCGCTCCTCGGGACCGCCGGCGCGCACCAGCGAGGTCGACACGATCGCGCCGGCGTTGATCAGCGGGTTGGAGGGACGGCCGGACGCCTCGTCCAGGCTGATCGCGTTGAAGGGCTCGCCGCTGGGCTCGAAGTCGATGTGGGTCGACACCGCGTCGAGGCCCAGGTCCTCGAGCGCCAGCGCGTACACGAACGGCTTGGACACCGACTGGATCGTGAACGGCGCCGAGCAGTCCCCGGCCGTGTAGACGCGGCCGTGCACGCTCGCGAGCGCCACGCCGTAGAGGTCGGGATCGGCCGTGGCCAGCTCGGGGATGTAGTCCGCCACCTGACCCTCGTCCCGGTCCTCGTGGCGGGCCAGCACCTGCCCGAGCGCCGTGATCACCATGTTGGTGGTCGGCGAGGCGCCGCTGGTGAGCAGCTCGTAGGTCAACAGCTCGTCGGGGGGATCCTGCTCCGCCGGGGTGCCGGTCCGGGCGTCGTCGGGGGCCGTGTCGTCCACCCGACCAGTCTGCCCGGCGGCTGGTCGGCGCCGGCAGAACCGCCGCGGTGGGTCATCATGTGACGTGGTCAAGGAACCCAGCCCGTCCGGCAGCGTGTCCGACCGCCTCGCCTCGGCCTCCGGCTCGATCTCCCCGGCCGAGCTCAAGGTCGCCCAGGTGGTCAGTGCGGACCGCGAGCTGGTGGCGTTCGGCACGGTCGCCGAGGAGGCCGCCCGGGCCGGCAGCAGCGGGGCGACGGTGGTCAGGCTCGCGGACCGCCTGGGCTACGCAGGGTTCCGGGGACTGCAGGAGGCGGTGCGGACCGAGCTCACGGGCCGCCTCCGTCCGGCCACCGAGAAGATCCGGCGACCCGCGCCGGGGGACCTGCTGGCGGTCCTGGCAGGACCGGCGGAGGAGTCCGTGCGAGTCACGTTCGACGGCCTCGGGCGCGACGACGTGGACCGGGCGGTGGACCTGCTGTCGCAGCGTCGCCGCCGGGTGCTGGTGCTCAGCGGTGATGCGGGCAGGGGAGTGGGTCGCCAAGCGGTGACGCACCTGTCGATGCTGCGCGACGGCGTCGACGAGCTGTCGGGCAACGCGATCGCCGTGGGACGGGTGCTGGCCAGGGCAGGGGACGGCGACGTGCTGCTGTGCATCGACCTGCCCCGGCACGACCGGTGGGTGATCGACACGGTCGAGGCCGCCCGCGCCCGTGGTGTGCTGGTCGTGGCCGTGACCGACTCCCCGTTGTCGCCGCTGGCCGCGTCGGCCGAGGTGGTGTTCGCCGCAGGCAGCCACGACGTGGGCCCTTTCGACAGCTACGTGGGGGTCCTGGCCCTGGTCGAGGCGCTCGTGGCCGGCGTCGCACATCGGCTGCGAGCGACCGCTGCGGAGCGCCTGGACGCGCTCGAGGCGCTGTGGGAGGCGACCGGAGCGATCGACCCCGAGTAGCGGGCGATCCGGCCGATACCCGCTGTCGTCGGTCGGACCTCACTCCCGACGGGTCTGCAACAGATGATCCAGATGTTGTAACATCCTGGAATGGTTGTTGCAGTGTCCTGGGACCGCGATCACCGGCTGCCCGAGGCGCCTCACGCTGCGGTGGTCGATGAGGAGTTCGTGTCCGCGGCCGGGCGGGCTGGCCGCTCGCTCCCGCCGGCCGTGTTCGACGCACTGGTCGCCCTGCAGGACGCGCCGCCCCGCGACGGTGCGCTGCTCGTCCGTGGCGTCCCGGTGGGGGAGCTCCCCGCGACGCCGGCGCAGCCGACCGATCCGGTGGACAAGGACGCCACCAGCGAGATGGCGCTGCTGACGATCGCTCGCCGGCTCGGCCAGCCCGTCGGGTACCTGCCCGAGCACGGCGGCGACCTGGTGCAGAACCTTGTCCCGACCCGCGCCGGTGCGGACCGGCAGGTGTCGACGTCGTCGCGCGTCGACCTGCAGTTCCACACGGAGACGGCGTTCCACCCCTACGCGCCCCGCTACCTGGTGCTGCTGTGCCTGCGGGGCCACCCCGACGCGCACACCACCCTGTGCTCGGTCCACGACGTGCTCGACGCGCTCGACGACGAGACCGTGGAGGTGCTGCGCCAGGACCGCTTCGTGTGCGGGGTCGACGAGTCGTTCCGCAGCGACCGGAGCGTCGGCCAGCTCCTGACCGCCACCCGCGAGCACGGTCCCAGGGCCGTCATCGGCGGCACGGCCGAGCGTCCGACGTTCTGGTACGACGCCGAGCTGATGCGGGGCACCGACCCGCGAGCGCAGGCCGCGCTCGACCAGGTCGGCAGGGCCGTGGCGGATCGGCAGACGTCGGTGGTCCTCGAGGCCGGCGACTGCCTGGTGGTGGACAACACGGTGGCCGTCCACGGCCGCTCGTCCTACGTGGCCCGGTTCGACGGCACCGATCGTTGGCTGCAGCGGACGTTCGGCGTGTCGGACCTGGCGCCCTCGGCGGCCGACCGCGACGGCCGGATCATCCGGACGCTGTTCACCTGAGCTCGACCTGGTCCCCGCGTCACCGGCGACGGGGTGACCGTTGCGGGGCTCAGGCGCCGACCTCGGAGCGATAGCTCTTCAGCAGCTCGGTGATCCGGTCGGAGCTGGCGGTGAGCGAGCTGTCGACGTCAGCGCCCCCGGCGACGGTCGTCAGCAGGTCGATCAGCTCGTCGCGGTACTCGTTGTACGGACCCACGAGGGGGCCGGGGAAGTCGGGATCCAGGCTGGTCATGCCCTGGGCGACGGTGGCGGTCCAGCGCCCTGCGCGGGTGGAGGTGAACGCGGTCTGCACCTCGGGCGAGTCGAGCACGGCCTGGCTCGGCGGGAGGTAGGACCCCTCCAGGACCCAGCGCTGCTGCTGCGGCAGCTGGTTGAAGTACTTGAGGAAGTCCCACGCCGCCGCGACCTTGGCGTCGGAGGTGTTCACGATGTAGCCGGCGCTGCCGGACACGCCCGACTGGCCGGCCTCTTCCAGGCCGGGGAACAGCCCGGCGTCGATGTCGAGCTTCTGGAGCGTCTCGGTGCTGGGCGCGCCCTCGACGCCGACGCCGCCGTCCTGGCCGTCCATCACCGCCGCCACCGTGGTGATCGACCGCTGCCCGCTGATGATGAAGCTGGCGTTGCCCTGGCTGAAGGCCAGGAAGTCGTCGATGCTGTCGCCGTAGGGGATCGTCTGGAGCAGTCCGTCGTCGACCATGCCCTGGATCCACTCCAGGACCTCGCGCGAGCTGTCGTCGTCCAGCTCGGACGCGCCCGCCAGCGCGGTGCGACCGTTGTCCTCGTCGACGATCAGCTGCTTCGAACCGGTCAGCAGCGTCTCGAGGACCCACGGGTCGAGCTTCATGACCAGCGGTGCGGTCACGCCCGGGACCGAGGCGGCCTTGACCTTCTCGGCCATCGTCCGGAGCTCGTCCAGGGTCGCCGGGAACTCGTCGGTCGGCAGCCCGGCGGCGCGGAGGTGTGCGTTGTTCTCGTACATCATCAGCGTGGACACGCTGAAGGCCGCCGGCCACAGGGTGCCCCGGACGGAGTAGGCCGAGGTGACGGCCGGCAGCAGCTGACCCAGGTACGCCGCGCCCTCCTCGTCGGCCTTCTCGCAGGACGCCGCGGGCACGACCACGCCGGAGTCGCTCATGAACTGCAGGTTGGTGTCCTCGGAGAACACCAGGTCGGGGAGGGTGTCGGGGTTGCCGATCGAGTCGCTGAACTTCTTCTGCAGCTCGATCGTGTTGCCCTGCGACGCGATGTTCACGTGCACCCTGGTCTGCGAGGCGTTGTAGGACTCGACGATCGACTCGAGGGTGGCCCGGGTGAGCGTGTTGTACGGGTGCCACAGCGTGATCTCGGTCGTGCCGTCGGGCAGCGTCGTGGGACACGGCAGGGCGGATGCCTCCTGGTCCCCGGTGCCCGCGCTGTCGCCCCCGTCGTCGCCGCCGCACGCGGCAGCGAACAGCAGCGACATGACC
>JAEZAI010000352.1 GCA_023427825.1 Actinomycetes bacterium | reverse complement strand
CTACGACGCCGCCGACGCGCTGCTCGACCGCACCGCCCGGGACTGGACCAACGGGGAGGAGCACCCCGACTGGCCGGCCCACCTGGTCGGCTGTCGGTCGTTCGTGATCGCCCGCAGCTTCGAGATCGTGGTCAAGGCCCTCGCCCTCACCGGCGGTGCCGGAGCGTTCCGCCGCAACCGCATCGAGCAGCTGTTCCGCGACGTCCGCATGGGCCGGTTCCCCCCGGGGAACACGATGCTGGCCCACGAGCTGATCGGGAAGCTCTGCCTGGGCGTCGATCCCGACGCGGCCCCGCGCTGGGGCTGACCGGGCTGACGGGGCCGACGGGCCCGACGCTCAGAGCGACGCGATCACCGGCACCGGCACGCTGGAGCCGCTTCGTCCGCCGTTGCCCAACTGGCCGTCGGCGTTCGCTCCCCAGCACACGGCCGTGTCGAACGCCCGACGAGCACACGTGGAGTAGTGGCCGACGGAGATCGAGGTGGCGTCGGTCAACCCCTCCACGGCGACGGGCGTCGAGGTCTGCGTCGTCGCCCCGGCGCCCAGCTGGCCGTAGTTCCCGTTGCCCCAGCAGCGGGCCGTCCCGTTCGCCAGCACCGCGCACCCGTGCACGGCGCCCAGACCCACACCGGTCGCCTCGGTGATCCCCGTCACCGCGACGGGGACCGGGCTGTCGCTGGTCGTGCCGTCGCCGAGCTGACCGTAGTTGTTGCGACCCCAGCACCAGACGCCGCCATCGACCACGGCGCAGGAGTTGCCGTACGGCCCGGCGACCACGGCCGACGCGCCGGAGATGCCGGTCACCGGGACCGGCCCGGGCCCGCTGCTCGCGGCTCCGTCGCCCAGCTGGCCGTAGGTGTCGTCACCCCAGCAGACGATGGATCCGCCTGCGAGGAGTGCGCAGGCGTGTGGCGAGGTCGGCGACCCGCCGACGCTCACGGCCTGTGCCGTCGTGATCCCGGCGACCGGGGTGGGCGTCAGCGCATCGCCGCCCCAGCACGAGACTCCGCCCCCTCCGACGACCGCGCAGGTCGTCCGATCGCCGGCCGCGATGTCGGTCGCCGTCAACCCGGGGACCGCGACCGGCACGTTGCTGGGCGTGGTCGTGCCGTCGCCGAGCTGGCCGTACCCGTTGGCGCCCCAGCAGCGCACCGCACCGTCCGGGAGCAGTGCGCACGTGTGCTGTTCGCCGGCGCTGAGCTTCGACACCGGACCGAGCCCCACCACGGGCGAGGGCACGAGCGCGTCGAACTCGGGGGGTGTGCCCGACGTGCCGTCGCCGATCTGGCCGTTGCTGTCGTCGCCCCAGCACTTCGCCACATCGCTGACCACGGCGCAGGCGTGGTAACCGCCTGCGGTCACCGACTGCACCGCGGTCAGAGGACGGGGACCGGCACCGGCCGGGTGCAGCACGACCCGACCGCCGTGGAGGGACACCCGGGAGAGGCCGTCGGAGGCGCAGCTGCCGGTCGAGCCGTCGACGTAGAGCTCCAGCGTCGCTGCCGAGCCGGCCCACCGTCCGCCGGTGAGCGTGAGGTTCGCCCGGAGCGGGGAGGCGCCCACGAGCTCGCCGGACCATGCCGACGTCGAGCCGTCGCTCCACGTGATCTGACCGGAACCCTGGACCCACGCATCGTCGGCGGCGTGGGACGAGCACGCTCCGTCGGCCTGGATGGTTCCCGCGAGCACCGCCGAGGTGATCCCGCTCCCGGTCCGATCGGTGCAGCCCGAGAGACCGCTCCCGGTGTCGACCGTACCGGCCACGTCGTCCGCCGAGTTGGTCGCCGGAGGGGAGTAGCGCGCCGCCACGGCGAACTGGTCGCACGTGATCAGCGGGTCCGGCGGTGGGGGCGGCTCGGGGACGCACGCGGCGGCGAGTGCCACCACGGCTGCGATCAGGACCACCGTGCCCGTGCGTCGCATGGGACCCTCCTCGGAACAGCGAGACGCGGATCGTACGGTCGTTCGTCCGCCCGCCGGTAGGGCCGAAGGTCCGTTCCACCGGCCGACGAGGCGATGGATCCGGCAGTGGGTCAGGTCGTGCCGAGCACTGCGGCCGCCAGCTCGTCGCCGGTCATCGCACCGGGTGTGGCGTGGGTGGTCACGAGGTGGCGGGCGAGGCGCTGGAGGCCCTCGTTGACCGGGGTCGGCACGCCGTGGAGACGACCGAGCAGGACGATCTCGCCGTTGAGGTAGTCGGCCTCGGTGGAGCCGGACCCCCTGGCCAGGCTCTGCCACGTGGAGCCGCCCGAGCGGCGGCGACCGTCGATCGGGGTGAGGCGCATCTGCTCCCGGCGGGGGTCGTCGTCGGTGTCGACGTCGATGCCCGCGGCGTCGAAGCAGGCCAGCGCTTCGGCGCGGGCGCGCTCGTACAGGTCACCCCACGCCGAGGGTCCTGCCGCAGCCTCGAGCACGTTGGCCAGGTTCATCAGGAGCTTGCCGTACTTGCGTGCCATCACCGCCGGGTCGGCCGAGGTCACGAAGCCCGAGGCGCCGAGGTCGGCGGCCATGCGGTCGTCGGTGGTGTCGGTGCCGCTGGGGTAGCGCCCGACGTCCAGGATCCCGCTGCGCGGTGCGGCGTAGCACTCGACCACTCCCGGCTCGAGGTGGCTCGCCGGCAGCGCCACGCACATGGCGTGGACGTCGCGGAACCGGCGCAACGCCATGCGCTCGTTCTGGACGCCGTTCTGCGCGCAGACGACGGTCACGTCGGGAGCGTCGCCGAGCTGCCTCAGCGCCCCCACCGTGTCCTGCGTCTTCGTGGCGAGCAGGACCACGTCGGATGGCCCGAGGTCGAGCTCGCCAGGGTCGCCGACCGCGGGGATCGGGAGCACTGCCGTGCCCTGAGGGGACCGCAGCTCGAGTCCCCGGGACTGCAGGGCGTCCAGGTGGGGTCCTCTGGCGACGAGCACCACGTCGTGGCCGTGCTCGAAGAGCCGCCCACCGATCGTCCCGCCGATGCCACCGGCGCCCAGGACCACGTACCGCACGGCCGGACCCTACCCACGCGGGTGACGTCGGCGTCGGCGACGCGCCGTGGCCGCCGACGCCCCGCCCCGACCGGGCTTCGCGCCGATATCGTCGCTCCATGGCTCGTCGATGGGCATCGCAGCACCCAGACCACGGACGGCAGGACGATGTCGACGGCGCCTCGTCCGTCGCGGGCAGCTCGAACGTGAGCGCCAGCGTGGCGGTCGCCGGCAGCACCGGGGTGACGGCCAGCGCTGCGGTGGCGGGCAGCGCGGGCGTCGTCGGGAGCGTCGGCGTGTCGTGGAGCGCCGGGGTCGTGGGCAGCGCCGGCGTCGTGGGCAGTGCCGGCAC
>JAEZAI010000444.1 GCA_023427825.1 Actinomycetes bacterium | reverse complement strand
GCGTCCACGAGCTCCCGGACCAGCGACCGGTACGCATCGGCGTGGGAGCTCACCGCTCGCGGCGTCAACGCCGGCGAGAGGCGGCGACGCTGGGCCAGGTGGGCGGGATCGTCCTGGCTGATCATCGTCCGCTCCTGCGGCTCCCAGTGCACGCGGTAGCCGCGGGCGTTCGAGAGGTCCGCCGCGTTCCGCTCGGCCGCCAGGACGTCCGTGAACCGGGCCACCGCGACGAACCCGTTGCGGTCGCGGACGAGTCCGTCCGCCTCGCGCAACCAGCGCCAGACGCCCTGCGGGTCGCGGCGGTAGAGCTCCGGGTCGCGGAGGTCCAGGTCGTCGCGGAGGTCCCGGTCGTCGCGGAGGTCCCGGTCGTCGCGGAGGTCCAGGTCCTGGGAGCTCACCCGGCACCGCCCCTCGTCGAACGCAGCCCCATCGCCGCGCCGAGTCGGTCGGTCACCACGTGGGCATCGGCCACCCGCCCGTCCGAGACCGACACGAGGCCGGCGACGTCCATGGCCACGGCCGCGCCGCTCGGGCCGAGTCCGTCCACCGCCCCGTTGGCGCGACCCCGCAGCCGGGCGTGGAACGCCACACGGTCCCCGGCGGAGAACAGGTCGGCGACGTCGACCTCGTCCACGTCGAGCGGGCGGCGGAACTCCTCCAGCGACGTCTCGTCGATGCGACCGCCGTCCGCGTCCGCGAGGTCGCCGGAGTCCAGCCACGCCCGCACCACCTGCTCGGCCCGCTCGTCCGGCGGCACCGCACGGGTGGTGCTCCACGGGTCGAGGTGCGGCGCCTCGAGCGCGTCGGGCACGCCGGTGTCGAGCTGCCGCCGCTGCGACCAGAAGTCCTGCTCCACCCGGCAGCTGGTCAGGCGCTCGCCGTTCCAGTCGTAGAGGCCGATGCCGGCCCAGCAGGCCAGCTCCCCTGTGGCCGACGCGCCGTGCTCGCTGAAGCGCATCGCCAACCGGTCCCCGTTGGTGACGAGCTCGTGGACCACCAGGCCGAGCGCCGGGAAGCGGGAGAAGACGGTCTCGACCGAGGGCTTGTACGACGCGTCACGTTCCAGCGCCATCCCACAGATCCGCACGACGTAGTCGGGCTCCATGATCGAGTCGCACACCGACAGGTCGTGGCTGTTCGTGTAGTCGATGCAGTAGGTCCGCATGAGCGCGGCGAAGGGCTCCATCGTCATCCTTCGATCCACTCCGCGAGCACCGGCGGGACCTGGAGGTCGTCGGGGACGCGCGCCACGCCGATGCGGCGGTCGATCTCCTCGTGCTGGTGGTAGATGCGTCGCTCCTGGTAGCCGAGGGTCATCGCCCGGAGCCCACCGCTGGTGACCGACCGCTGGATGGCCGGGAGGTTGCCGAGGTCCTCGAGCAGGACGGACCAGTTGGCATCCACCAGCGCGGCGAGCAGCGCCGAGTGCGGACCGTCGGCCGGCGTCGCGGCGAGGAAGTGCACGTCGTAGAAGCTGCGGTCCGGCGTGATCGGCCAGCTCGAGATGAGGAAGGCCAGCGCGGGGGTTCCCCCGAACACCACGCTCGTGTTGGGGAACAGGTGGTACGAGTAGATCCCGCTGTCGGCGAGCGGGCTCGCGCCGGGGAACGACGGCAGGTCGATCGGGAACGCGCTGCCGTCCCTGCTGTGGACCAGCATCCGGGAGTGGCCGCCGGGCAGCAGGAAGATCCCGGTGGCCGACTGGTCGAGCACCAGTGCAGCGCTGTCGCGGTGGACGGTGTTCACGTGGTACGTCTCGATGTTGGCGTCGACGGTCAGCTTCCAGTTGCCCTCGACCTCGATCGAGCGTCGTGCGATGAGGTGGACCTCGCCGCCCGCATCCGGCCCGATCTGCGGTCCGAGCTCGCGACCGACCACGCCGAGCGCCTCCTCCAGCGGGGGTGGGTCCTCGCCGAGGTGCACGAAGACGAGCGACCCCCACTGCTCGCACGACACGCGGGGCAGGCCCAGGCAGGTGGGGTCGAGCGAGAAGTCCTGGGAGCCGGGCACGCCCACCAGCTGCCCCTCCAGGTCGTAGTTCCACGCGTGGTAGCCGCACACGAGCCGACGTCCGGTGCTGCCGGCGTCGTCGGGGACCACCGGTCCGCCGCGGTGCTGACACGAGTTGAGGAAGCCGCGGACCGAGCCGTCGGGGCCGCGCACGAGCAGCACCGGCGCGGGCAGGTGGCGCAGCAGCACGTAGTCCCCCGGGTCGGGCAGCTGGTCCGCGTGCGCGGCGAACAGCCACGTGCGCCCGATGACGTGGTCGAGCTCGAGCTCGGCGAACGCGGGGTCGCAGTACCGGCCGGCGGGCACCGGCGGGAGGACCGGGAACCCGTCGGGGTACCCGGACCGCTCCCGCTCACGGCGGCCACGATCGAGGATCTCCTCGGTGAGCATGGGCTGCATCACGCCTCCTGTCGGACGAGCTCCAGCCGGCGGCGGCCGCGGAACTGGAACGAATCGACGAACTCATCGGCGCCGGCAGCGGCCAGGTCCTGGTCCGCCGCCAGCCAGGGGACCAGCGACGCCAGGGCCGACGTCGCCTCGTGCCGGGCGAGGGACGCGCCCAGGCAGAAGTGGGCCCCGAAGCCGAAGCCCACGTGGCCCGACACCTCCCGGTCCGGACGGAACCGGTCCGCGTCGTCGCCGAAGTGGCGAGGGTCGCGGTTGGCGGCGCCCAGCACCAGCGTGACCGTCGAGTCGACGGGGACGTCGACGCCGTGACGGCTGAACGCGCGGGTGGCGCGGCGGAACACGTACTGGACCGGCGACTCCCACCGCAGCGTCTCCTCGATCACGGCGGGGAGCCGGCGCGGGTCCGCCACGAGGGCCCGGCGCTCGTCGGGCGTCGCGAGGAGCGCCCAGCACGCGTTGCCGATCAGGTTGGTGGTGGTCTCCGTGCCGGCGAACAGCAGGAGGGCCGCGAACCCGACGGCCTCGTCCCGGGTCAGCACGTCGTCGCCGCGGGCCCGGACGAGCGTGGTGAGCAGGTCGTCGCGCGGCTCGTGCTGCCGTGCGTCGATCTCAGAGCCCAGGTGGTCCGCCATGGCCAGGATGGCCATGAGCGAGTCCTCGTCGATCCCACCCCGCCGCGCGCCGCTCGCCGCGCGCGTGGCGGCGTCGGCCCAGGCGCGGAAGTCAGCCGACCGGGATGCGTCGGCGCCCAGCAGCTCGGCGATGACGGTGACCGGCAGCGGCACCGCCAGCTCGGACACCACATCCAGCCGGTCGCCGTCGACGGGACCGAGGAGCTGCTCGACCAGCTCGTCGATCCGCGGCCGCCACCCGTTCACCTTCCGCGGCGTGAAGCCCCGGTTGACGATGCCGCGCAGCTCGGTGTGGCCGGGCGGGTCGATCGACACGAGGTTCCCGGTGGCCTCCGACCGCGGCAGCCGCTCCATCCCGGTGCCCGTCGGTTGGTCGAGCAACACGCCTCGCATGGCGTCGGAGCTGAACAGGTCCGTGTCCGCCAGCGCCCACACCACGTCCTCGTGCCGCGACAGCACGAAGGTGTCGGTGTCCGGGCTGTGGTGCAGCGGCACCTCGTCACGCAGCCAGTCGTACGCCGGGTACGGGTCGGCGGCGATCGACGGGTCGAACGGATCGTACGAGCGCATCCCGGTCCCCCCTGAGAAATGACGCTCCCTTCATTTATCACCGACCCGGGCCGCGATCCACCGTTCCCACGAGTCCTGCAGCGCGGCGATCGGACGACGACGACCGGAGGGTCGGATCGTTCAGGACCAGGCCGTCAGCGCAGGCTGGAAGTGACCTCGCGGAGGTGCTGGCGCATGCGGTGGCGGGCCAGCTCGGCGTCGCCGTCGACGATCGCCGCGGTGATGTCGCGGTGCGAGCCGACCACGTTGTCGCGGATCCGGCGGCGGGTGGCCGCCGACAGCTCGCGGGCCTGGTGCAGCCGAGTCAGGCGGATCAGGACCAGGAGCACCAGCTCGAGCGCCCGGTTGCGGGCCAGGTGCGCCACCTCGGCGTGCAGGTCGTGGATGGCGGCGATGTACTCCTCGTCGGTGGCGGACGCCTCGCGCTCCGCCAGCGACTCCAGCAGCGCCACTCCGTCGTCGTCGAGCTTGGCGACCGCCAGGTCGATCAGCACGACCTCCAGGCGCGACCGCACCTCGCCCAGATCGTCGATCCGCAGTCCGCCTCGCTCCAGGTGCAGCGCGACCACCTCGGTGACTGCGCCGGCGTCCGGTTCGACGACGAACAGCCCGCCGCCGGGCCCCCGTCGCATGGCGGCCACGCGGTGGAGCTCGAGCAGGCGCACGGCCTCCCGCAGGACCGACCGGCTCACGTCGTTGCGCTCCATGAGCTCCGACTCCGAGCCCAGCAGGTGTCCGGGCTCGTAGCCCTGCTCGGACACCTCCCGGAGGATCGTGCGGGCCAGCGCCTCGGCCCGCTTGTTCGTGCGGTCGCCGCCCAGGGCCGTGCCGGGCAGGAGCTGCTGAACGGTCGACCGTCGCCGCCGGAGGTACTCGACCTCGGCCTCGAGGTGCTTGCGCATCCGGCGCCGCGCCACCGAGCCGTCGCCGGCCAGGACCGCATCGGCGATGCGGGCGTGCGCATGGTGCGACTCTGCGGCGGTGCCCGAGCTGACCGACCGGGCGTCGCTGAAGTACAGGACCGAGACCCGGTTCATGATCTCGACGAACAGCTCCAGGACCGGGTTGTGCGTGATCGACGCGAGCAGGGCGTGGAACGCACGTGGGTCGACGACCTCGCCGGACTCCTCCTCGGCGACCAGCGCGCGGACCCGGGCGAGATCCTCCTCGTCCATGCGCTCCGGTGCCAGGTCGGTGACGATCTCCTCCAGCACGAGACGGGCCTCGAAGACCTCCTCCAGCCGGGCCCCGACGCGGTGCAGGTAAACGACGGCGGCGTCGATGATGGCCTCCAGGCTCGGCTCGCTCACCACGAGGCCGCCGCCGGGGCCCCGCCGCATGGTGGCGACCTGTTGGTGCTCGACGAGCCGAACGGCCTCGCGGAACACCGCCCGGCTCACGCCGTAGCGCTCGAGGAGCTCGGTCTCGGATCCGAGCACGGTCCCGACGGGCCAGCCCAGATCGGCGATGTCATCGACGATCCGCGCCGCGGTCACGGTGGCCTTCGAACCGCCGCCACCGACGCGCCGGCCGATGGCCACGGCCTGGCTGCCGGTACGGGAACTCATCCGAGCCCAGACTACTCGCCCACCCCTCGCGCTCCGCGAGGGGGAACGGCCGGTCGCGTCACCGCAGCCACGCCCGCAGCTCCGACTTCAGCACCTTGCCCGCAGCGGTCCTCGGCAGGTCGTCGACGACGTGCAGGGACTCCGGGGTCTTCTGCGGCGGCACACCCGCGGCGGCGAAGTGGGCGCGCACGTCCTCCAGCGTGAGCGGGCGATCGGGCGTGCAGCGCACGAACGCGGCGACCCGTTCGCCGAGCGCCTCGTCGGGCTCCGCGCACACCGCGCACTCCACGACGCCGTCGAGCGACGCGAGCACGTCCTCGACCTCCTTGGAGGCGATGTTCTCGCCACCCCGGATGATGATGTCCTTGCGCCGGTCGGTGATCGTGAGGCGGCCCTCGTCGTCGAGGCGGCCGACGTCGCCGGTGAGGAACCAACCGCCCGGCAGGAACGCGTCCACGTCGAGCGACGGGTCGAGGTAGCCGACGAACTGCTTCGGCCCGCGCACCGCGATCTCACCCTCCTCCCCCGGCGTCACGTCGCACAGCTCGTCGTCGAGCAGACGCAGCTCCACGAGCGGCGACACCCGCCCATCGGTCGCGTGACGGGTGTGGACGTCGTCGAGGGGGCCGCCGCTGCTGATCCCGGGGTGCTCGGTTGCGCCGTACGTCCGCCAACCCAGGATCCCACGAGCCTCGGCCCGTTCGAGGAGCGCCGGCGGCACCGGAGCCGCCCCGGTGAGGAAGGCGGCGAGCGAGGAGAGGTCGCGCCCGTCGCGTTCCGCCGCGTCGAGCAGGCCACCCAGGAAGAACGGCGTGCCGATCCCGAACGCGATGCGGTGGCGCTCGACGAGCTCGGCAGCCCTCGTGGCGCTCCATCGGTCCATCACCACCGCGTCGCCGCCGGCGACGAGTGCTCGCAGCGCGCCGAGGGTGCCGGCGATGTGGCCCGCGGGGAAGCTGGCCAGCGACACCGGACCGCCGCCCGTCGGCGCCGCCGTGCCTCGCAGCCCGGCGAGCAGCGTGTTGTGGGTGTGCTGCACCCCCTTGGGATCGGCCGTGGAGCCGGAGGTGTAGACGAGCAGCGCCACGTCGTCGGCGGCGACCGCGGCAGGAGCGGTGACCTCGCCCCGGTCGAGGAGGTCTCCGAACGCCACGACGTCGCCGGCCTCCTCCGTCACGCCTCCGTCGCCGTGCACCACCAGCGTGCCGTCGCAGCCCGCCGTTCGAGCGATCTCGATGCCGGAGCGCCCTCTGGTCTCCGCGGCGACCGCGAGCACCCGGGCACCGCTCTGCTCCAGGATGAAGCCCAGCTCGCGCGGCCCGTAGATGTCGACGACCGGGCACACGACGGCGCCCAGCAGCCAGGCGCCACCCAGGAGCGCCCAGGAGTCGGCGCTGCTCGGCAGCTGGACCGCCACCACGTCGCCGGAGCCGACGCCGAGCGCGCCCAGTCCGGCGGCCAGGCGACCGGCGCGCGTCGCGAGCTCGTCGCGATCGACCGTCTGCTCACCGGACGCGTCGGCGAACGTGATGCGTCCCGGCAGCCCACGCGCCGAGATGCGCTCGCCCAGTGTCTCGTCCGCGTGGAGGCCCGCCTCCCGCCAGGCGGCGACCACCTCGGGAGGCGGGGCGGACGGGCCCGCGCCAGCCGTCCTCCGCCGATCGGACGTGCTCGGATCCAGCGCCATGATCCCGTAAAGAGTATCCTGATCCGCCGGACAGGCCGAATGGGGGAGGTCCGGGTGGAGCCGAGGGGACGGGGTTCGCTCTGTTGCGCGATCGGCGACCCATGGGTGGTCGATCGCGCAACAGACCGCCTCGCCGGCCGGAGGACACCGTGACCGACCGCCGGCCCGGGCACCACGCCGACCGCCGGCCCGATCACCCGGCGGTCGTCTCGGCCACCACCGGATCGGTGACGACGTACGGCGAGCTCGAGGCCGCGTCGTGCCGGCTCGCCCAGCTCCTGCGCGCTCGCGGGCTCCAGCCGGGGGACCACGTGGCCGTGCTGCTGGGCAACGACCCGCGCTACTTCGAGGTCGCGTGGGCGGCGCTCCGCGCCGGTCTCTACCTCACGCCGATCAACTGGCACCTCGGTCCCGCCGAAGCGGGTCACATCGTCGACGACTGCGACGCCGCGGCCCTGGTCGCCGGTGCCGAGCTCGCTCCCGTGGTGGACCGCCTCGGCGACCACCTCGGACGGGTGCACACGCGGCTGTCGTTGGGGGGCACCCTCGAAGGGTTCCAGGACCTCGACGAGGCGGTGGCGGACCTGCCGACGACCCCGCTGACCGATGAGGTCGAGGGCTCGTACATGTTCTACTCGTCCGGAACGACCGGGCGTCCGAAGGGCATCATGCCGCCGCTCAGCGGGAACCCGTTCGGGAGCGCCACGCCGATCGACCTGCTCCTCCAGATGGCGT
>JAEZAI010000438.1 GCA_023427825.1 Actinomycetes bacterium | reverse complement strand
GTCGTCGGCCCCGAGGGCGGCTGGACCGACCGCGAGCGCGACCTCGCCGTGTCGCCGCCGATCAGCCTGGGCGAGCACGTGCTCCGGGCCGAGACCGCAGCGATCACGGCGGGCGTCGTGCTCACCGCCCTGCGTCGATCGGGGTGAGCGCAGAGCGCCCGGTCGACGGCGCTTGACCACGCTGCGTGCGCATCAGGGTAGTTTTCCTCGTGGTGTGCGGTCGGAAGATGACGCACAGTGGTCAATCGAGTCTGGTCAACACGACGGACTGCGCTGGGACCGAGGGAGAGCGGGCAGCCGGATGGATGAGGACATGTCGACGAACGGTGTGGGTTCCGAGGACGAGGCGCTGGACGACGGCGGCTACGCCAAGGTCGTGGGCGAGCGCCTGCGCGAGATCCGCAAGCAGAAGAAGCTCTCGCTGCAGGAGGTCGAGAAGGTCTCCGGGCAGGAGTTCAAGGCATCGGTCCTGGGCGCCTACGAGCGCGGCGAGCGGGCGATCTCGGTGCCCCGGCTGCATCGCCTGGCCCGGTTCTACAAGGTCCCGGTCGACCAGCTGCTGCCCGGCGGCGAGGACCCCGACGAGGCTGGCCGCCGCGAGGCGGACCACTCCGGGGCCCGCATCGACCTGACCCGCCTCGAGGACATCGACGGCGCCGAGGCCGACATGCTGAGCCGCTACCTGCGGATGATCCAGGTGCAGCGCCAGGACTTCAACGGCCGGGTGCTGACGATCCGCCGGGACGACATGCGGGCGATCGCCTGCATCCTCGGCGTGGCACAGGAGTCGGCGGACCGCCGCCTGGACGAGATGGGCCTCCGCCTCGGCTGACCTGCCGGCCCCGCCCGTTCTGTGATGCTCCCGACCGGGAAGAGCCGCTCGTCGGCATCACGAAGCCGGTCGACCGGCCGCCCGGTTCGACTCGGCGGTCAGCAGTCGCGGTCGATGTCGTAGACGGCCCACGGGTTGCCGCCGGGTCGGCGCACCACCTGCACGCCGCCGACGCAGCCCTGCGTGGACATCTCCTCCAGCAGCGAGGGCTCGTTCGATCGCGTGTAGCGCTGGACGTAGGAGGGGAACGACACGACGGTGTCGACCTGGCGCTCCTGCAGGAAGCGGGCGTAGCTCTGCTCGGAGCCGAACGGCCCCCGGTGCAGGCCTTCGGGGAAGAACTCGGCGTCGAGCACGCCGCCGGCCCGGACCACGGCGTAGAGGCCGTACTTGCCGTCCCGACCGGTGAGCACCCGGTAGGTGTCGCCTTCCCGGACGCCACCCGAGTCGACGAACGCCTCGACCTGGGCGTCGGGCTCGCGGGTGAGGCTGCCCCAGGCGAAGTCCATGCCGAACGGCGTGTACATGGGCCACTGCAGGACGATGAACACGGCGGTCAGCGCCACGGGCGTCCACCCCGGCGGGCGCAGGTAGGTCTGCATCAGCACGAGGACGATCGGCACCAGCAGCACGAGCAGCCGCATGCCGACCGTCTGGAGGAGCGCCCCCACCTGGGTGGCCATCGACGTCTGGGCCACCACCGGTGACTGGAACACGGCCCAGATCGCCGGGACGCTGATCGCGACCGTCAGGAGCCACCAGCCGACCAGCGGCAGGCGGCGGTCGCGCTGCTCGAACGGCAGCCACAGCAGCACGGTCAACGCGATGATCGGCATGGTGACCGCGGGGTGGATGATCGACGCCACGGTCGTCAGCACCACCGCCCACAGCACCTTGGAGCGCTGCCACAGCCCGATCGCGAACGTGAACGCGGCGATCGACCACATGAACGGCAGCTGGCCGAGCAGCGGCGAGATCACGAGCGACGGGTTCGTCAGCGTGGCGGCCGCCCACCACCCCCGGCGGAGCGTGGGGAACGTCCAGAACGTGGCGACCACGGTGGCGACGAAGCCGAGGACCAGGAACAGCGTGACCGACCGGTCGCCGAGGATCGGCCACACGATCGCGGAGGCCACCCACGGGATGGAGGCGTACGGGAACGTGAGCGCCTCGCCGTTGGCCAGGGACGGCACGTGCAGGGGGATGCCGTTGCCGCTCCACAGCTGGTCCGAGATGAACCAGACGTGCACGTTGTTGCTGAGCGAGTCGTGGCTGATGAAGACCGGCCGCAGCAGCATCATCACGCAGATGACCGCCCAGCCGGCCGCGATCACGACGGCGGCCACGTTGCCCGCCTGCAGCAGACCGGGCGACTGGCGGTCCCACTCGGGCGTCTCGTCGTCGACGCCCCGGGTTCCGGGGCCTGCCGA
This sequence comes from Actinomycetes bacterium, assembly GCA_023427825.1. GTDB lineage: Bacteria > Actinomycetota > Acidimicrobiia > Acidimicrobiales > Microtrichaceae > Dermatobacter. The sequence goes on along the minus strand of JAEZAI010000438.1, from coordinate 475 downwards.
GCCGGTCGCTACGGTGGGACCGTGCTCCGGGAACACGTCGGTCATCGGCGTTCGGTCGGCGGGAAGTCGGTCATGGGGCGGTCCGAGGCGAGCGTGTGACGGGTGACGTGACGGCGGTGCGCACGAGCGCTCCCGCTGCGGTGGCAACAGGATACGGGCTGGGACTGGTGGTCCTGCCGATCGCGGCCCTCCCCGGCTCGCCGGCCGTGCGGGACGTCGTGACGGTCGTCGTCGCCGTGCTGCTCGCCGTCGGGCTGGCCGCCCTGTACGGACGGTTCGCGGCGACGGCCCGCAACCGCTGGCTGGGTGCGCCGCTCGTGGTGCTGTCGTGCCTGCTCTACTCGGTCACTCCCGCGGGCGTGTCGACCGCCATCATCGCCCTGCTCGTCGGTGCCGGGTCCGGGCTGCTCGCAGGTCGGCCGCCGTGGCCGCCACCCGCTGCGGCCGTGGGCGGCGGCGCGGCGCTGTCGGTGGC
>JAEZAI010000437.1 GCA_023427825.1 Actinomycetes bacterium | reverse complement strand
GGAGCGGCCGGGTGGGCGAGGCGCTGCTCGCCGAGCCGGCCGGTGCGGCCGCCCTGCGCCAGGACGTCGCCGGCGCGCCCGACGGCCACGATCACGACGGTCACGATCACGACGGTCACGATCACGACGGTCATGATCACGGTGCCGGCGGCCAGGGTGCTGCGCCCACGCCGCCCGGGGAAGGAGACTCCTTCGGATGACCTCCGGCCGTACCCGCCCCGTGCTCGTCGTCGCCGCGCTGGCGCTCGCACTCGCGCTGCTCGGCGGGTGCACGCCCGAGCAGTTCCAGCGTTGGTGGGTGGACCGCGGCAACGCGCCGCTGCAGGAACCGCAGCTGTCAGCGATGGCCCGTGCCGCCACCGACTACTGGGCCGAGGTCGCCCGCAAGAACCGGTTCCGCGCCGGCGTCTTCCACATCGACGGCCCCCTCGCCGCACGCATGACCCCGTCGTCGTGGCGGCCGGGCTGCCCGGTGCCGCTGAGCGACCTCCGCTACATCCGCGTGACCTACATGGGTCTCGACGGCGGCGAGCACATGGGCGAGATCGTCGTGCATGCGGACGCCGTCCAGGTCACCGTCGCCCTGTTCCGCGGCATGTGGGAGGAGCGCTTCCCGCTCCAGCGCATGCAGCTGATCGACGACTACGGCGGCAGCGACGACGCGTCGATCGCGGCCAACAACACGTCCGCCTTCAACTGCCGGGCGGTGACCGGCGGGACCGGCTGGTCGGTGCACGCCTACGGCCGCGCGATCGACATCAACCCGGTGCAGAACCCGTACGTGACCGGGTCGACCGTGCTGCCCGCGTCGGGTCGGGCCTACCTGAACCGGGGCGACGTGCGGCCCGGAATGATCGTGCGCGGCGACGTCGTGTGGCGGATCGTCCGCTTCGTCGGCTGGGGCTGGGGCGGCGACTGGTCGTCGCTCAAGGACTACCAGCACGTGTCGGCCAACGGCCGCTGAGTCGTCGGCTTCCCGCTTCGTTCCACCATCTCGACGCTGCAGCGTCGAAAAGGTGGAACAGAACGGCGAGCTGGGCGGCGGGACCCGGCTCAGGCGGGGGTGACCGTGACCGGCAGGGCGTCCAGGCCGCGGAGCGTGAAGCTCGGGCGGTAGTGCAGTTGCCCGTCGGGCAGCGCGGACGTGTCGAGCTGCACCTCTGCGAAGCGGTCGAGCAGCGCGCCGAACGCGATCTCGCCCTCGGCCCGGGCCAGGTGGGCACCCAGGCAGTGGTGCGCGCCCCTGCCGAAGCTGAGCGGCGGCGGGGCGTCGGTGTCCCGGAAGCGGCCGACGTCGAAGCGGGCGGGGTCGGGGTAGACGCGCTCGTCGTGGTTGCCGGAGCCCTGCAGCACGATGAACGAGGCGCCGCGCGGCCGGAGCTCGCCGAACAGCTCGATCTCCTCGAGCGCCACCCGGTTGTTCAGCTGCACCGGTGAGTCGGCCCGCAGGATCTCCCACATGGCGGACGGCAGCAGCGATCGGTCCTCCCGCAGTCGCTCCAGCTGGTCGGGGTTGGCCAGCAGCAGGCGCAGCCCGTTGCCGATGAGGTTGGAGGTGGTCTCGAACCCGGCCGCGTAGAGCAGCAGGGTGTTGCTCAGCAGCTCGCCGTGCGACAGCCGGTCGCCGGCCTCCTCCACCTCGATCAGCGCGCTGAGCAGTCGATCGTCGGGATGCGCCCGCTTCTCCTCGATCAGCGTGTTGAAGTAGTCGACGAGCTCGATGCTCGCCCGTTCGGCCCGGTCCAGCGTCTCGTCGTCCGCGGCGGCGTCGATGAACGCCGTGACGGCGTGCACCAGCGGCCGGATGTGCTCGTTGCCCTCCCGGGGCACCCCGAGCAGCTCGCTGATGACGGCGACCGGGAAGGGGATCGCGAGCTCGGCCATGACGTCACCACCGCCGGCCTGCGCCACCCGGTCGAGCACCGGCGTGAGCAGCTGCTCGATCTGGGGCCGCAGCTCCTCCACCCGCTTGGGCGTGAAGGCCCGGCTGACCAGGCCGCGGATGCGGGTGTGGTCGGGCGGGTTGAGGAACAGCATGCTGGCGGCGCGGTTCTCGTCGACCTCCCGCTGGCGGCCGCCGATCGAGATCGGCAGGTCCATGTCGGGCTCGGGCCGGCCCATGCGCGGGTGCCGCAGGACCTCCAGGCAGTCGTGGTAGCCGGCCAGGCCCATGTCGCCGAAGCTCGTGGCCCACCGCCCGCCCCCGGCGCGCAGCCGCTCGTACGCGACGTAGGGATCCTGGCGGCCCTCGTCGGTGAGCACGGTGGACGCCAGGAGCCCGTCGGCCTCCTGGTCGGAGAGCGGGGCCACGTCGGTCGACATGTGGACAGTCTGCCCCTGGACTCCTCCGGATGCCCCCCTGAACTCCTCCGGACGGTCGGAGAGGGCGGAGCCGTTCAGAGCGCGGCGGCCGCCCGAGCGAGCCGCGTCCAGCCGCCCCGCCGGGCGGCGCGGGCGGCTCCGGTGATCAGCGAGCGCGCCTCCTGCTCGTCGGCCGGGTCACCCGAGCGCAGCAGGGCCGCGGCCAGGTCGACGTCGCACCAGCGCGCCCACAGGTCCAGACCGGCGCGGCGGGCGAGCGTGCCCGACCTCCGGAGCAGCTGCTGCGACCGCTCGACGTCGCCGGCCATCAGCGCCGTGCGCCCGCGGTGGCGGTCCGCCGGACCCAGGTGCATCAGGATCGATGCGAAGATCACCATCGTCGACGCGTGCGCCGCGAGCGCCCGCTCGATCCGCTCGGTCAGCGCGGGCGGCACGCCCTGGTCGAGGTTCCACGCCAGGTCGATGGCGTGCGCCACGAGCGGTGCGAACGTCCAGACGCCGTCGTCCATCTCGGCCAGTCCGTCCCACGTGGACTCCATGCACGTCCGCGCCTCGTCCAGCTCGCCGAGCTCGACGTGGCACATGCCGGTGAAGCAGTCGAGCGACGGATGGTCGTAGGTCGTGGCGAGCGCCTGCAGCGCGGGGAGGAGCTCGGCGGCACGGCACTGCTCCCGTCGCAACGAGAACGTGTGGGTGACCGCGGTGACCATGTGCGCGGGGTCGCCGGTGCTCAGGGCCCGGCCGATGGCGTGCTCGACGACGGCGTCGGCCCGGTGTGCCGGCTCGCTCCACGTGGCGCACAACGACTCCACGAGGTCGGCCACGATCACCATGTCGGGCCGGCCGAGCAGCTCCCCGGTCGAGCGCACGCGGTCGAGCTCGTCGGCCGCCACCGGGTAGCCGGCGCGGACACGGGCAGCGAGCTGTAGGACGCCGACGATCGCGGCGCCGAGCGAGTCGCCGCGCTCCTCCAGGCTCGCCAGCAGGTGCGGCCCGCGGCGAACGCAGCCGGCCGGATCGGAGCCGTGCTCGACCTCGAAGCGGTACCGACAGGTCGCCAGCACCACCTCGAGCGCCGGCTCGCGATCGGCGACGTCGGCCAGGCGGCTCAGGCGCTGGCCGGCGAGCTCCGGGTCGCGCGTGGAGTACAGGTGGAACGCCAGCGAGCACAGCCGCCCCAGACGCAGCGCGTCGTCCTGCAGACCGTCGAGCCCCAGGCCGATCAGCTCCTCGAACACCGCCAGCTCGGGGCCTTCCTGGGGCTGGCCCGTGCGGGCGATGCCGTCGAGCCCGTCGCACACCAGGTCCCATCGCTCGATCGCAGCGGACTCCTTGGTGGCGTGGACGAGCACCTTGCGGCCGTCCAGCAGGCGGCCCAACGAGACCAACGCCGCTCCCAGGTCGTGGACGTGCTCCGTGGGCACGTCGCCGTCGGCCGCCCAGAGCGAGTGGGCCACGCACGCCCAGCGGCCGGCGTCGTCGATCGCCCCGGAGTCCAGCGCAGCACGCGCACCCCTGACGAGCAGTCCGAAGCGCTCCTCCCGGTCGAGCTGGTCGCCGACGTGCTCCGCATGACGAGCTGCGGCGCGCACGTCGCCGACCGCGGCATGGGCGCGCAGCAGCGCCAGCCGGCCGGCCAGCACCGCGGACGGACCCATCTGGTCGACGAAGTAGGTGCGCACGAGCTCGTGCGGGAACCCGAGGCGCCCGTCGGGGTGGGCCTCGAGCGCCCGGGCCGACACCGCCACGTCGGCCTGCTCGCCGGCGGCGATCGGGTGGAGCTGCAGGGCCCGTGCCACGACGGACAGGCTGGCGTCCGCGCCGTCGAGCGCGGCCATGCGGACCAAGCGGCCGACGGGGTCGGGCAGCGGACCGAAGCGGAGGTCGAGCACTCGCCGCAGCCGGTCGGGCACGGACGGGCCGAGGGTCTGGCCGCGCTCGCGGACCAAAGTCGCCAGCTCGGTGGCGACGATCGGCACGCCGCCGGCCGCGGCCACGACCTCGTCCGCCCACTCCACCGGCACGCCGCGAGCGGCGACCAGCTGGCGCATGTCGGCGTCGGGCAGGCGGTCGACCTCGACCACCTCCACCTGCGGGCGTTCGAGCAGCGCCTTCAGCCATCCGCCGTCGGCGCCGGGGCCGGCATCGGGGCGCGTGGACATCACGACCGTCAGAGGACGGCCGTCGAAGCTGACGAGCAGGTCGTCGAACGCGCTCCTGGTCAGGCGGTCGGCCCAGTGCACGTCCTCGATCACGATCAGGAGCGGACCGTCGTCGAGCAACGACGTCACCGCGGCGCGGATGGCGGTGACGACGCGGTGCTCGACCAGCCCGAGCAGATCGGGATCGAACCCCAGGCCGGGGGTCACCAGCCGGTGGAGGTCGGCGCCGGCCGCGCCGAGTCGCGCCAGCCCGTCGGCCCGGACGGCTTCGGCGATCGGTGCCACCAGGGTGGATGCGACCGACGTCGTACCGGGCGGGCAGGCGCCGACGACCACGCGCTGGTGCGCCGTGGCGGCCGCCGCCGTGCGCCGGACGAGGGTGGTCTTGCCGATGCCCGCCGGGCCGACCACCGCGACCGCG
>JAEZAI010000201.1 GCA_023427825.1 Actinomycetes bacterium | reverse complement strand
GGTGGGACTTGAACCCACACGCCCTTTCGGACAGCGGATTTTGAGTCCGCCGCGTCTGCCATTCCGCCACCCGGGCGAGCGTCGGAACTCTAGCGGGATGCCGTAGCGTGTCGGCCATGACCGACTCCTCAGAATCCTCGACCGACGAGACCGGTGGCGGTTCGCACTGGCTGCGCTGGTTGGTGCTGATCGCCATCGCCATCGGTGCGATCGCCGCCGGCCGCAAGATCGCCCTCAACTCCGCCGACAAGGACTTCGAGCAGCGCCTCAAGGAGCTCGACGCCGAGCGCGACTGACCAACTGACCGAGCCCGACCGACCGAGCCCGACGCAGCGACCGAACGTCGCCGTCAGCGGACGATCGTGCGGTCGAGCGTCGTGTGGGCGACCAGACGACCGCGTCGCAGCACGGTGCGCTCGGCCGAGGCCCGGGCGATCGCGTCCTCCAGGTCGCGACCCCGGGCGACGAGGACGTCCGCCGGTGCGCCGACCTCCAGCGTTCCGCCGTCCAGGCCCATCGCCTGACGTGCGCCGCCGGTCGCGGCCCACCACGCCTCGGCGAGCGACAGGTGGGCCGTCAGCGCCAGCAACGTGGCGGTCTCGAACGGGTCCGCACGCCCTGCGGGGCAGAAGGGGTCCCGCAGGTTGTCAGCGCCAGCGCCGACGACCACTCCGGCGTCGAGCAGGCGGCGCACGGCGGTGACCCCACGGGGGGTGCCCACCGGCTCCTGGCGCCCCTGCAGCCACAGGTTGGTCGACGGCAACGCCATGACGGACACGCCCGTGTCGGCCAGCCGCGCCGCCACAGCGAGCTGATGGTCGACCGGCTGCATGGACAGGCTCACGCAGTGGCTCGCCGCCGTCCGGCCGCCGAGCCCGTGGCGATCGGCCCCCTCAGCCATCACCGACAGCGACGTGTGGGCGGGGTCCAGCGTCTCGTCCGTGTGGAGGTCCACCCCCACGCCCATCTCGGCGGCGAGCGACATCAGCACCTCGACGTCCGACGCGGGGTCCGGCGCGGAGTGCGGCGCGCCGCCGACCAGATCGACGCCCAGCTCGACCGCGCGGCGGATCAGCGCACGCGCTGCGGTGGGACCCTCGCCGTCGCCCCGCAGCGGACCCTTGACCAGGACCGCCAGCTGCACGTCGCAGCGGTCGGCGACGGCGGCCCGGGCCGACATCAGCCCCATGAGCGGCGCCAGGCCCGACGTGGGCGCCAGGTTCACGTGCGAGCGGATGGCGGTGCACCCGTTGGCGACGTAGTCGTCGATCGTCCCGACGGCCCGGTCTCGCACCTCGTCCGCGTCGAGCAGGTCGATCCCGCCCGTCCAGACCCGCACCGCGTCCATCAGCTCGCCGGTCGGGTTCTTCAGTCGCCAGGCGGTGTCCACCTTGTCGAGGTGCAGGTGCGGCTCCGCGGGCGCGGCCAGCACCACGTGGCCGGTGCAGTCGAGCACGGCCTCGCCCTCGGCCGGTCGCACGAGCTCACCGGCATCCAGGACGGTCCCGCTGTCGTCGTCGACCCGCAGGCCGAGCCGCGACCCGTCGACCCCGACGCCACCGGTCAGGACGAGCGTGCTCACCGGAGACCGGCCGACGACGACGAGGACCCCGAGGTGTCGGGTGCCGCCGACGAACCGAAGCGGCTCGCCCACCCGCTGGCGGTCATGGCGTCGGCCTCGGTCCCGGTCGCGATCGGTCCGTCGTCCGGGTCCGGATCCTCGAGCTTGCCGGGGTTGAGGATCCCGTGGGGATCGACGTCCGCCTTGAACGCCCGCTGCTCGGCCGAGAAGCCGCGGATCGACGAGCTCGTCAGCTTGGGCCGATGGATGTTCACGACCAGGCACCCGAGCTCCTCGGCGATCGCCGAGACCTCGGCCAGCCGGCCCGGCACCGAGCCGTCGATGCCGTAGGAGACCTGCGGACTGGGCCGGCCGCCGAGGCGCTGACAGGTGCAACCGACCCACGGGTCGCCCGGCGTGCGCTCCACCAGCTCGAGCAGCGACTCGACCGGGCGCGCCTCGGGGAGCAGGAACAGCACGGTCGCCAGGGAGGGCTGGCTCTTGCGCAACCACCACATGGCGTGGCCCCACGTGTACTCGTAGCCAGGGAACCCCCGAGGCCCCTCGCCGGTGCGGACGTCCATGGTCATGCGGCCTCCGTGACGACGGGCCACGTCGGCGGCGCCCTCGAGCGCGGAGGGCGCCACCATCGCCAGCGCCGCGGCCCTGCCGTCGGGCAGGAACTCCTGGAGCGGAGTGAGGTGCGACGCCAGGGCGGCGTTCATGGGCATGCAGTTCTTGAGGTCAAGACCGTCCGACACCGTCATGTCCCAGCCGAAGCGCATGGCGGCGCCCAGGTCGTCGAAGCTGAACATCACGTCGCGCCACTCGCGGCGGGCGGTCGTGGCGACCTCGACCTCGGTGACCACCCCGTTCATGCCGAAGCTGAACTGCACGAGCGCCGTCGACGCACCCCGCAGCTCCAGGACTCGCGGCTCCTCCTCCGCCGTCACCACCCGCAGCCCGGTGACGTTGCCGACGTCCGCGAGCCCGCCGAAGCGCATGGACCCGATCCCGCCGTGACCGCCGATCACGAACCCGGCGATCGTCGACATCCGCTTGCTCGACGGGTGGATGCGCAGTTCGGCGCCGTGGGGCGCGAGCTCCTCGTCGATGTCGTCGAGCATGGTGCCGGCCAGCGCCCGGACCGAGCCGTCACCGACGGCGATCACGCCGGTCAGCGCGCTGAGGTCGACCACGATGCCGCCGTCGAGCGGGATCGTCTGGCCGAAGTTGCTGGTGCCGGCACCGCGGGGCACGACCGGCACGCGGTGGCGCGCGCAGGCGGCGAGCAGCTCCACGACCTGTCCCTCGTCGGCCGGCATGGCGACCGCCTCGGCGAGCGAGTCGGAGGTCTGCGCCGCCATGTGCGGCCCCAGCAGCGCGGAGCGGTCCGTGGAGCGACGACCGACCAGGCCGGCGTCGTCGCTGATCGTGATGTGAGGCACGGCCGCCCGGACCGCGTCGATCGCCGCGGCCCGCTGCGGGGTGCCGGCGGAGGTGGGCAATGGCATGCCCACAGGCTCGTCCGTGGCTGTTACGGCCTTGTTGCCCCGCCGTGAAACGCGAGGTTCAACAGTCTGTTGAAGCCGGCCGCCTCGACGCTGGGCACCACCATTCCCATGACCGGGAGCACGCCCCAGCGACGTTCCCGGTGGTCAGAAACCCGACTCAGGCCTCCAGCGCCTTCAGCAGCTTGATCGGGGTGTCCTTGGGGCTGATCTTGTACCAGGCCTGCTCGATCTTGCCCTTCTCGTCGATCAGGAACGCCGAGCGGATGATGCCCATGAACGCCCGGCCGTAGAGCTTCTTCTCGCCCCACACGCCGTAGGCGTCGGCGACCTTGTGCTCGGTGTCGGCCAGCAGGGGGTAGCCGAGCGAGTACTTCTCGTCGAACTTGGCCTGCTTGTCGGGCGTGTCGGGGCTGATCCCCAGGATCGCGGTGTCGCCCACCTCGTCGGCCACGTCGCGCAGGCCGCAGGCCTGGGTGGTGCAGCCGGGCGTGCTGGCCTTCGGGTAGAAGAACACGAGCACCTTGCGGCCCTTGTACGACGACAGCCGCACCGTCTCGCCATGCTGGTCCTTCAGGCCGATCGCAGGGGCCTTGTCACCGATCTCGAGCTTCGCCATGGCGGCGAGACT
>JAEZAI010000198.1 GCA_023427825.1 Actinomycetes bacterium | reverse complement strand
GCGCAGCGAGGACCGCCTCGGACGGAACCAGGAACGCGAGACGCCGAAGGCGACGTCGCATTCCGCAGGGCGAAGCCCTGTGTCAGCCGCCGGTCTCGGCGACCGTCGACGTGGTCACGGGCGGCGGCGGGTCGTTGAAGAACGGGTTGCCGTTGTCCGTGAAGATGTTCATCGTGCACAGACCGACCAGGTAGACGGCGATCGCGACCGCCAGGCCGAAGTAGAAGATCCGCGTCAGCAGCCGGCTGTCGAAGCGCAGGTGCATGAAGAACGACGCGATCAGCACGAACTTCACGACCATCAGGATCAGCAGCAGCGGGTAGGCGACGATCGTCGTGTCGTCGCGGCCGAACCACGAGTCCCAGAAGTACGTGGAGACCTCGAGGGCGGTGATCCCGACCAGGATCCAGAAGATCGTGAAGTAGGTGGTGTTCGACGGCCCGTGGTCGTGGTGCTCGCCCGGGTGCACCGGGGAGTCGTCGTCGAGTTCCTCAACGGTGGTGCTCACGCCTCGCTCCTCAGTCCTCGTCGCAGCTCGCTGTCTCGTCGCGTCATCGGGGCTCGCATCAGGGGATCAAATACACGATCGCGAAGATCACGACCCAGACGATGTCCACGAAGTGCCAGTAGAGGCCCAGCACCTCGACCGCCTCCGCCTGCATCTGCCGGCGGAACGAGTACCCGACCGCGCTCAGCAGCATGATGATGCCGATGGCGACGTGGGCGCCGTGGAAGCCGGTCAGCGTGTAGAACGCCGAGGCCGACACGTTCGAGGTGTAGCCCAGGCCCTCGCGGACGAACTCGGTGAACTCGTAGACCTGGCCGGCCAGGAAGAGACCGCCGAGCACGCAGGTGGTGGTGAGCCACAGCCGCATCCGCTTGTGGTCGCCGGCCATGATCGAGTTCACGGCCAGCACCATCGTGAGCGAGCTCATCAGCAGGATGAAGCTCGTCATCGACGTGAAGGGGATGTTGAACAGCTCCGACGCCTTGAGCGGCGAGCCGGACAGGCCCGGGATGCTGCCGGGGCGGTTCTTGTAGAGCAGGTACGTGGAGATCAGGCCACCGAAGAGGAGGCAGTCCGACGCCAGGTACACCCACATCGCCAACTTGGTGTTGGAGATGCCGGTGGACGTCTCGTGCGTGTCGTCGGGGAACTCGAGGTCCTCGACCTGTTCGAGGGTGATGTCAGCCAACGGTCGTCTCCTCGGTGCTGGCCATGGCCGGTTCGGGAGCGGACTCGCCCGCACCCTCCTCGGCGCCGACCGTGGCGTCGTCGCCCTCCGCACCCGGCTCGGCGTCGGAGGCCTCGACCGCGTCGGGGTGGTCGTCGCTCGGATGGTCGTCGTGGTGACCGTGGCCCGCGTTCGGGTCGGTCGACGGCTCGAAGACCCAGCCGAAGATGGCCAGGACGATGAGCAGCGCGCCCGGCACGGCCCACCAGTAGTTGAAGATCAGGCCGTAGCCGACGAGCGGGAAGCCCGCCGCCATGACGAGCGGCCAGTACGACGGCGACGGCAGGTGCACGCCGGTGGCGTCGCCCTTCTGGACGACGTCCTCGGTGGCGGCGATCCGCACCAGGCGACCGTTCTCGTCGTGGCCGTACTTGCGGTGCCAGAACTCGTCCAGCTCCTCGACCACCGGGGTCTCGTCGAAGTTGTGCTCCGGGGCGGGCGACGGGATCATCCACTCGAGCGAGCGGGCGTCCCACGGATCCGGACCCGGGTTCACCTGCTCCTTCCGGTGCTTCCGGTAGCTCAGGTAGATGTTGACCATGAAGAGGACCAGCGACACGGCGATCGTGAACGCACCGATCGTCGCCACCATGTTCCAGAAGTTGAACCCCTGGCCCTCGGTGTAGGTGTACGTCCGGCGCATCATGCCCTGGAGTCCGAGGATGTGCATGGGTCCGAACGTGAGGTTGAAGCCGACGAGCATCACCCAGAAGTTCCACTTGCCGAGCTTCTCGCCCAGGAAGTAGCCGAAGATCTTCGGCCACCAGAAGTACATGCCGGAGAACAGCCCGAGCAGGGCGCCGCCGAAGAGCACGTAGTGGAAGTGGGCGACGATGTAGTAGGTGTCCGTCTGCTGCGTGTCGGCCGGGGCGAAGGCGTGGGTCACGCCCGAGAGGCCGCCGATGGTGAACATCGCCACCAGGCCCACCGAGAACAGCATGGCGGTGTTGAACCGGAGACGGCCGCCGTACATGGTCGCCATCCAGTTCAGGATCTTCACACCGGTGGGCACGGCGATGAACATCGTCGCCAGCGAGAACGCCAGCACCGACAGGACGCCGATGCCCGAGGCGAACATGTGGTGCGCCCACACGCCCCAGCCCATGAAGCCGATCGCGATGCCCGACCCGACCATGAACGGGTAGCCGAAGATCGGCTTGCGGGAGAAGGTCGGGATCACCTCGGAGGCGATCCCGAAGCTGGGCAGGATCATGATGTAGACCTCCGGGTGACCGAAGATCCAGAACAGGTTCTCCCAGAGGAACGGATCGCCGCCCTTCGATGCATCGAAGAACGTGGCGTCGAAGAGCCGGTCGAACATCAGCAGGAACAGCGCGACGGTGATCACCGGCAGGGCGAACACGAGCAGCACCTGCACCACGAAGGTCATCCAGGTGAAGACCGGCATCTTCATGAGCGTCATGCCGGGCGCCCGCATGTTGAGCACGGTGACGGTCAGGTTGATGGCCGACACCGTCGAGCCGATGCCCATGATGATCAGGCCGACGGCGTAGAAGTCGATGCCGTGGCCCGGCGAGAAGGCCACGCCGGAGTTCGGGGCGTAGTTGAACCAGCCGCCGTTGGCGCCGCCGCCCAGGAACCACGACGTGTTGAAGAAGATCGCGCCGGCGAGCCAGACCCAGAGCGACAGGGCGTTCATGCGTGGGAACGCCACGTCGCGCGCGCCGACCTGCAGCGGCAGCAGGTAGTTGGCGAAGGCCGAGGCCATCGGCATCACCACCAGGAACACCATGGTCACGCCGTGCATGGTGAAGACCTGGTTGTACAGGTCCGCGGACAGCAGCTTGGAGCCGGGGATGGCGAGCTGCGTCCGGATCAGGAGCGCCTCGAACCCACCCACGAGCAGGAAGAAGAAGGATGCGGCGCCGTACATGATGCCGATCTTCTTGTGGTCCACCGTGGTGAACCACGCCTTCCAGCCGTGGGTGGCCGTCGGGCGTGAGAAGACGCCGAGCGGCCTCGTCACCGTCGCGGCGCCGGTGGTGAGCTCGAGCGGGGGTCGCTCTTCGACAAGTGCCATGTGGTGGTCCTTCTCGTCCGGTCCGGCCGGTCTACTTCAGCGTCACCAGGTAGGCGACGAGCTGATCGATCTGCTCCTCCGTGAGCTGGAGGTTGGGCATGCCCTGGTTGTTCTCCGGGTCCATCGGCTTGATGGCCTCGGGGTCACGCAACCAGTCCTTGAGGTTGGAGGTGTCGGGGATGCCGTCGGGCACCGCCGTCACGGACTCCGCCGCCTTGCCCTGGTACAGCGGCAGCAGGGAGCCGGCGAAGGTCTGGCGCATCATCAGGTGCGTGAGGTTCGGCGCGTTGCCGGCCGACAGCGTGATGTCGACCGACTGGCCGTAGTCGGGGTTGGGGACGTCGTCGTACGTGTACGGCGCGGTGGAGTCGGGCCGCAGGCCGTTGACCTGGTGGCACCGGGCGCACTGGGCCACGAACAGCTCCTGGCCGGCGAGGGCCTTGGCCGTCGTGGGCTGCTCGGGAGCCGTGGTCATGGCGTCGACCCACTTGTCGTACTCGGCCTCGGGCAGCGCCTTGAGCTCCATGCGCATGACGCCGTGCGAGAGGCCGCAGAACTCGGTGCACTGGCCCTGGTAGATGCCGGGCTTCTCGGCGGTCATCACGAGCGTGTGGGTGCGGCCGGGCACGGCGTCCTTCTTGCCGTTGATGGCCGGGATCCAGAACGAGTGGATGACGTCGTTGGACTGGATCTTGACCTCGACGTCACGGCCGACCGGGATCACCATCTGGGTGGCGGTGATGATGTCCACGGTGCCGTCGCGGTCGATGTCGTAGCGGTACTCCCACCACCACTGCTGGCCGATGACCCGCACCTCGATGGGATCCTCGGACTTCTCGAGGTTCAGCAGCGTCTGCACGTTGAACACGGCGAGCACGGCGAGCAGCAGCGCCGGCAGCACGGTCCAGCCGATCTCGAGCGGGGTGTTGCCGTGGGTCTGGGTCGGCTCGCCGACCCCGTCCACGTCCTCGCGGTTGCGGCGGAACCGGACGGCCATCCAGATCACGCCGACCTCGACGAGCAGGAACACGATGCCCGCCACGGCGAACACGGGCTTGACCAGGCCGAAGATCTCCCAGTTCTGCCGACCGGCGGGAGCGAGGGTGTTGAGCGGCAGGTCGGGGTCGCCGATGTTCCTGATGATCAGCCACAGTCCGACGACGAGGACGACCAGCGAGATGACCGCTGCGATCGTCGCGTTCCGCTTGTTCCGCATACCCAACCTCTCACTCACCGGCGAGCAGGGGGAGAGTATCCACCGCCCCGCTCGCGGAAGCCGAATCGACCACGACGGCGTGGGGAGCGCCCAGACCGTGCTCCTCCTCGCCCTCGTGCTGCTCGCCGGCGACCCCGCCGGCGATGCCCGCACCGATGATCACGACGCCGCCGACCAGCAGCACCCCGATCACCAGGGAGCGCTTGAGCTCAGGGCGTCCGGCCAGCACGAACGCCAGTCCGAACACCACCACGGCGGCCACGATGATCACGTACACCGACGCGGCCTGCGGCAGCGCCAGGAGCAGCCGGGACACGCACAGCACGATGACGGCGAGCGTCAGCACGGCGAGCACCGGCACCTCGAGCGGGTCCATGAGCTCGTGGCGCAGCTCCCGGTTGGTCGTCTGGTCGCCGGTCGCCCGCTCGGCCCAGGCCCGCACGGTCCAGGACACCAGCACGACGGCGAGCACGACGACGCCCACCCAGAACAGCAGCGTGTCGACGGCCAGGCCGACGACGGCGATGCCGACACCGAACGCGGCGACGAGCGGCCAGTAGCTCAGCCCGACCGGCGTGACGACCGGCGGGTTGGTCGCAATGGCGACGTCGCCGCCCTCCATCTGCACCAGCACGTCCGCGCTGCCGTCGCGGAAGGCGGTCGAGAAGCCGCCGAGGGCCGCCATCACCGCGGCGAAGCCCATCAGCACGCTGTAGCCGACGTGGTCGCCGACCCAGCCCTTCCAGCCGAAGGTGAGCGGACCGACGATCGAGTTGACGACGTCGCCGTCCTGGAAGACGCCGATGACACCGCTGTGCTCGGCCGCTCCGCTGAGGAAGCCGTAGACCACGGCCGCGGCGAAGCCGACGACTGCGGCGGCGTAGAAGAACTTGGAACCCCGTGTGATCATCAAGCGCTCACTTCATGATGTAGACGGCGACCCACACCACGGCGTAGACCGCGCAGCTGGCGTACCAGAAGACTGCGGCCGCGGCGATCCCGTCGGGCTGGCGGCTGGAGAACTGTCCGCCCAGGGCCCGGAAGGCCATGAGCGCGATGAAGACCATCCCGGCGACGACCATGGCCAGGCTGCCGCCGGTCACGGCGTAGAACAGCGGACCCTCGGCCTGCTCGATCGTCACCGCGGCCTGTCGGAACAGGAACACGGTCTGGTTCACGAAGGCGGCGCCGAGCAGCAGCGTGACGCCGAGCGCCAGGTAGGTGTGCGGCCGGTCGTCCCGGGCGATCGAGTACACGGCCCACTGCATGGTGACCATGGACATGGCCAGCGTGAGCGCCTGCATGTTCGGCTGCGTGAGCGGGATGTTGTTGGCGGCGAACCAGTCGGCGCCACCGGCGTTGCGAGCCGCCAGGTAGTAGCCGATCAGCGTGGCCATGACGGCCACGACGCCGGCGGTGGCGAACGCGGTGCCGAACAGCAGCTCCCGGCGACGGGGCTGCAGCGGGGCGGGCAGGGCGACGGCGTCGGCCATCAGTCCTTCTCCTCATCCGTGCCCTGGCGGGCGTCGAGCAACGGGTACGGCGACGTCACGCGGGCCAGCTCGGGCAGACCCACGCCCCCGGTCGCGGGCGACGTGAACGACCACTCGAGCGTGGCGCCCTCGGGGGTGGCGGCGTCGTCGTCGGTGCTGCGCACCGCGGCGATCAGGGCGCTGAGCGCTCCGAGCGCCAGCAGGGCGGCCCCACCGGCGACCAGCAGGCCGAAGAGCTGGTGGGCGGTGTCCTCGCCGTCGAGCTGGACGAGCGCCTGGACGAGCAGCGCCGTGCCCATGAGCCCACCGCCGAGCACCACCAGCGGGACCGTCATGCGAGCCTCGGTGGAGGTGCCGGGACCGCCCCAGAGCAGCGGCGACCAGTGCAGGCTGCCGGCGATCCCGCCGGCGAGCGCCGCCGCGCCGACGAAGGCGGTCTGGGCGCCGGCCAGGGTGTTGGGCGAGGCGCCGAACAGCGTGCCCTCACCGGCGAGCGAGAGCGCCTGGACCCACCCTGCGACGACGGCGCCGAGCAGGAGCAGCACGGCGAACACGGACAGCACCAGCGCCGGGCTGACGGTGACGGCGCCACGGCGGAGCGAGTCGGCGAGTGCGCCGAGCATGGCGAGGACCGGCACCGTGATCGCCAGGGCGAACACCGTCCACATGGCGGTGTTGAGGGCGCTGGGCAGCTGGGCCCAGGCGCCGAAGGCGAGCACCGCGTAGATGCCGATGATCAGCTGCAGCACGTCGGTGTTGGCGAAGCGGCGACCGGTGGCCGTCGCCACCACGTCGACGGCGATGCCGAGCACCGGGATGGCGAAGGCGAACACGGCCGGGCCCCGGAAGATCCAGGTGAGCCCGTCGGCGAAGTTGGTGGCCAGCGCACCGGCGCCCATGCGGCCGATCTGGCCGAGGAGCACGTGGGCGGCAGCGGCGCCGAGCGTGGCGAGCCAGAGCGACGCGCCCACGAGCGACGCCCAGGACAGGCCGGGAACCCAGGCCAGCCGCATGCCGAGCGGGCGGTGGGCCATCACCGTGGTGGCGACGCACACCGAACCGAGGCCGAGGGCGACGAGCACGGCGCCGAGCGACACGTTGCCGAGCTTGGCGGCGGTGGTGTCGGCGCCCAGGACGCCGCCGTCGATGGCGACGCTGGTGACGAAGATCCCGGACGCGACCAGCCAGGTCCAGAAGGACAGGGCGGCGGCACGCGGGAAGGCGATGGCGGACGAGCCGAGCTGGAGCGGCACGACGGCGATGGCGACGCCGAGCAGCAGGGGCACGACGCCCAGGAAGAGCAGTGCGGTCTGGGCGCTGGCCGCCAGCTGCAGGGTGCGGGAGCCCAGGAAGCCGTTGTCGGTCAGGGCGTCGATGCCCGTGACGGCCCAGAGCGTGAGCGACAGCGTGCCCAGCGCCAGGGCGAAGCCGATGTAGAGGCGACCGATGGCCACGTGGTCACCGGATCCGAGCAGCCGCTCCACCGCCCCAGAGGTCGGCCGGGTGGCCTCCCCGGCGGCCGCGCCGTCCGTGTCGGGCCTGGTCTCAGTGAGTGCCATGCGTGGTTCTGCCCTCTGCCTCGTCTGACTCTGCTGTCGCTACCGGTGGCTGGATGTCTGCTGTCTGGC
>JAEZAI010000131.1 GCA_023427825.1 Actinomycetes bacterium | reverse complement strand
CCGAACCGCGAGGTGAGCTCCCGTTCGGCGATCGACCAGAAGCTGTCACCGGGCGCGACCTCGACGGTCCGTGGCGGCGGTGGCTCGGGAGGCGGCGGAGGGTCGGTCGACATCGGCGGGGTCGCTTCGAGCTCCATGGTGATCGGCGTGTCGGGCGTCGTGGGTTCCGCACCGGCCGATCCCACGACCATCACGACCGGAGCTCGGTCGCCGACGACGAGCGCGTCGGCCGAGCGAGGAGTCTGGCCGCACGCAGTGACGCCCGTGGCGATGACCGCGGCGGCTGCCACACCAGCGATCGGGCGTGGGCCGATCCGGGAGGTGGCATCGGCGAGACGAGCAGCGAGCCCGCGCCCGGAGCGGACGGCGCCGAGTGCGAGAGCGAGGAGCTGCAGCGCCGTCACGATGACGAGGTAGGCGAGCAGCGCCAGACCGACCCGGGCTGCGATTGCACCCGTCACGTCGAGCGGGTCGTCGGTCCCGATGGCGGGCATGGTCCGGAGCAGGGCGAGCGCACCCACGAGCTCGACGGCGAGCGCCGGCAGCAGGCGCGCGACCGCCGTCCTGGGGGTCACGGTCGGCCCTCCGCACTGCTGATCGGGTGGGCGGCACCTGACCGGGTGGTGACCCACGGCGGGCCGCACCCGGTCGGGTCGGCCTCGATCGTCGCCGCGTCCTCGACCGAGCCCAGTTGCCGTGCAGTCGCCGGTTCGCCGTCGGCGGCCCAACGGTCGAAGACGTGCACCGCCCCGGTCGCGGGGCGGAGGACCGCCACGGTGGCGGTGCCGTCGCAGTCCCAGTCGCCGACGGCGACCAGGTCGCCCGGTTCGCCGACCCGGTACCGGCGGTCGCCGACCACGACCGCGTTGCCCTCGATCCGAACCTCGTCGGCACGAACGGACGCCCCCGCGACATCCGCGCGTGTCGCCCCCAGCGCCAGCGGAGACGTGGTCGGAGGTGGCGCCGTCGATGTCGTGGAGGAGCTCGGTGGGGACGACGACGTCGATGTCGTGGTGCTGGGCGGCATCGAGCTGCTGGCCGCAGGGTCGGTCGAGGTCGGCCCGGTTGATGCCGGGGCGTCGGGGAACGCCCCGACGAGCACCCACACGCCCACCGCGACGAGTGCCAGGGGCGCGAGCCAGACGCCGGCGCGCAGCGGCACGCTGTGGGATCGGCCGGTCCGGCGAAGAATGCGGGCGAGCACCTTGGGATCGGGATCGTCGGGCAGGCGGTGGGTCCGGCGGCCGAGCAGGTCCGCCCGGAGCCGCGCTCCGAGACGCGACTCCCGGCCAGGTCCCGCCGGGGCCTGGGTCCAGTCGTCGACCATCCGGAGGAGCGCCACGCGGTCGGCCCGTGCGACGTCGGGATCGACGTCCACGGCCTTGGCGGCGGAGAGCGAGCAGAGCCGCATCCGTCCACGGGTGGTGAGGAGGACGTGGTCGGTCTCGATCCGTCCGTGGGCCCAACCGCGGGCGTGGAGTCGCCCCACCGCGTCGCACGCCGCGGCCATGAGTTGCAATGCGGTGGCCGAGTCGGTCGCAGGATCGGCGAGCGCCGCGGCGAGGGACGGTCCGCCCGTGTCCCGCACGACGAGCTCGGTCCGCTCCGGGCCGTCCCGCAGCTCGACGATCTGGACCAGCTCGCTGCCGCCGACGGCCCGGAGGACCTCGGCCTCGCGGCGCAGCGCCGCCCGATCACCGCCCGTGGCCCGTTTGACCACCAGCGGCACCGGACCATCGCTCGTGCGGGTGATCCGGCCGGCGGCACCGGGGAGATGTTCGGGTTCCAGGGTCTCGATGTCGTCCATCCGACAACCTCCGTCTCAGGTTCGGAGCCGTGCCCGGACGTGGATGGGCGCCGACAGCACCCGGTCGTCCATCCCGGGAACAGCACGGAGGAAGAGGTGGGGCGACTCCACGCGCACGGTCACGTCGACGGTGGTCGCGGTCACGTCGACGTCGACCTCGGCCACATGCCCCGGCACGTCGGCCGCCGCCAGCCGCGCTCTGACGACCCGCTCGGCGGCGACGGCGTCGATGCGCACGGTGCCGTCGAGCTGGTGCGCCCGACCGTCGAGCATCCCGGCGGCGTCGTCCGCAGCAGCAGCGGCGGTCCGTTCCACGGCTCGCTGGGCGCCGGCGACGGCACTGAGGTCCAGGGCGATGGCCGCCAGGACGATGAGCACCAGGGCCATCGCCGGCGCCAGGACCGCGGCGGTCGCGCGCTCATCCCGCACAGTCAGTCGCTTCCGGATCGTGTGCGGGACCGGATGCGACCTCACGGTGGGCGTCCACGAGCTCGGTGTGGGTCACGTCGACGGTCGTCGACGCGATCGTCCCGATGAACGGCAGGCGGGCCGCCGGCACGGTGGCGGACAGCGTGACGGTGGCGGAGGCACACGGCCCGAACCGCGACACATCGGGCTCGGTCACCTCGACGCCGGCCGTGCTGCCCCGCTCGCCGTCGAGCACGTCGTGGAGGGCTCGACGACCGGACACCAGCGCGTCGGTCGGACTGGCGGCCTGGGTGTAGGCCCGCAGGTACTCGCGACCCGCGCCGTCGAGCGACCGCCGGACCTCGAGAACCGACCAGGCGTTGGCGACGAGCACGGTGCCGGCGACGAGGACCAGGACGCCGAGCATCAGGCCTTCCAGACCGGCGACCGCGCCGCGCTCCCCGAGCGGAGTCGATCCCGTCCGCCGGCGGATCACCGCAGGTCCTCCCGGCCGACGACGACCAGTTGGTCCACCGCCCCGACCACAGGCCCTCCGGCGACCAGGCGCGGCAGCAGGGAGACGCCCGGGTGCCGGACCCGGACGGCCACGCGGTCGTCCAGGCGTTCGAGGCGCAGCTCGGTCCGCGCTCCCGACGGTCCGAGTCGTGCTCGGGCCCGGTCGAGGACGTCGTCGATCCGTGCCGCGTCGAGCTCGCCGAGCGGCGTGGCCGCGATGTCCCGTGCTGCGTCCTGGGCCACCGCCTCGACGGTCGAGCGGGTCCACAACCCGATGCAGACGTTGGCGCAGAGTCCGATCATCACGATGACCGCGCCGACGCCGAACAGCGTTCCGAGGAGCCCGGATCCACGTTCGTCGCACCGACGGATCATCAGCCGCCGATCTGCTCGACCTGGTGCTGCGTCTTCTCGGTCGCGCTGTTCATCATCACGTCGAACCCCTTCCAGAGCGCGATGCCGAGGAACGCGACGATGAGCACCGCGATCGCCGTCGAGATGACGCCTTCCGCGAGCTCGTTGCGTCGCCACGTCCGGCGCCGTCGGGTGGGTGCGGTGTGGGTGGTCATGTCCTTCTCCTCCTGGTTGGTCCTGAGCTCGCCCGGGATCTGCGTTCGCTGTTCCCGCCGTCGTCCTCATGCGCCCGTCACCTGGGCGAGGGCCGAGACGAAGGGCACTGCGAGGAACAGCAGGCCGGGTACGAGGGTCGCAACGGTCACCGGGATCCAGACCAGCTGCCCCCGGCGCTCGATGCGTTCGACCAGCTCGCGGTGCGTCTCCGCCCGGATCGCCCGCGACTCCGCAGAGATCAGCCGCCCGAGGTCGGCTGCCTCCCGGTGCAGGGACAGCACGGCCACCAGCCGCCGGACGGCATCGACGTCGGTCCGCTCGGCCCACTCCGCCAGTGCGTCGGCTTCCGAGGTACCGCTGCGGATGCGCAGCACCACGCCGTGGAGATCCGTCGCAGCTGCGCCTCGTCCGCGTCGGGCGACCCGGGCCAACGCAGCGGGGAGCGACGACCCGGCGTCGATCAGGATGCCCAACTGCTCGGCGATCACCGGGAGCTCGAGCTGCAGCACGTGGGAGCGGCGGGTGATCCGACCGGCGATCCGCTGCTCGTCGGCGAGCACCCAGAGGAGTGGCACGCCGGCCACGAGCAGGACGCTCATCGCGAGTCCGGGTCGCCACGCGAGCGCGATCGTGCCGGCGACGCCGAGGCCGAGGAGGGCGTGGAGCACCTGCCGGATCCGGAACGACGCCGGGTCGACCGGCAGATCGGCGCGGGCCAGGCGTGTGGCGAGGTCGTCGCGGATGCCGAGGGCCGCTGTGACTC
>JAEZAI010000046.1 GCA_023427825.1 Actinomycetes bacterium | reverse complement strand
ATCCCGACTCCCGAGTCGCTGACCTCGAGGACCGCGCCGCCCTCGCCGCCGCCGCCACCGCCGGCAGAACCATCGCCGCCCTTGCTCTGGGTGGACCCGTTGCCACCCTTGCCACCCTTGCCGCCCTTGCCGCCCTTGCCGCCGTCGCCGCCTGCACCCCCACGGCCGGCGGTGATCTTCGAGTTGTTGATCACATCGACAGCCCCGCCGTTCACGTAGACGCCGAACGAGCCACCACCGGCGACCCCGCCGGTACCGCCATGGACGCCTCCGAGGCCTCCGCCGCCCCCAGCGCCACCGCTGCCGCCTGACGCCCCACCAGCGCAGTACGTGCCGCCGCTGCCGCCCGCACCACCCCCGCCACCACCGGGACCACCCGCGCCGCCGGTGCCAGCCTGCGCGCCCGCCCAGAAGTCTCCAGCCGACGTGTGCGTCGGGGAACCCGCTGCACCAGCCGAGTTACCGGGGCCTCCTCCGGATCCGCCGTGACCGCCCTCTCCCGTACCGGGACTAGGGGTAACGCAATAGCCGCCATTGCCGGGAGCTCCACCGACGCCCAGTCCGCCGCCGGAACCGCCAAGCTCGCCGTCGTCCCCCCTGGAGAAGAAACCGCCTCCTCCACCGCCGGCGCCCCCGAATCCGCTTGTGCCCGCGGTGAACTCGTTCGTGCAACCGAGCACTCGTGCGGTGCTCTGCGGCACAGAGTTGGCGCCC
This sequence comes from Actinomycetes bacterium, assembly GCA_023427825.1. Lineage (GTDB taxonomy): Bacteria > Actinomycetota > Acidimicrobiia > Acidimicrobiales > Microtrichaceae > Dermatobacter. The sequence goes on along the minus strand of JAEZAI010000046.1, from coordinate 10,354 downwards.
GTGCACGCGGGAGTGGACCCCATCGGCGCCCCGGCGGTGCCGTCTCGGCCTCGCAGGCCGGGCTGAGCGGTGATCTCCGAATGGTCGATGACAACGGACGAGTTGTCGATCGCCCTCACTCCGTACGTACTCAAGTGGAAGTCGCTACCGGGATCACTTCGGTCGGAGGGGGCGGCTGCGGTGCCGGAGTCGATCGTCGAGTCGACGATGGTGACAGAAGAACCGAGCCGGGCGAGCACGCCAGCCGGGTCGAGACCCCGACCGTTCTCGACAGCAACGTTCCGAAGTGTGAAGTTCGTGGTGCCGCTGGTGAGGGCGCCGTACACCGACATGTCGTCGAGTTCCGCATCCCCCGGACGCAATGTCAGGTCGGCGATCGTCGTCGCCTTCGTACCGCCCAGCGCGCGGATCGAGGCCAGGTTGTACTCGGACGGGTCGAGGTTCTGCACCCCGCCGATGATCGTGTGGGATCGGCCCACCCTGCCCCACTGAGCTTCCTCGCCGCTGTTGCCATCGCTACCATCGTCACGACCGCCAGAGACGTTGATGCCCGGTTGAACGGTGAAGCCGGCGTACGTCCCCTTGCCCACGAGCACATCAGTCCGGCCGTGCGACACTGCGTTCTCGATCGCCTTCGTGATCGTCTTGCACGGCTTGTATTCCGGAGTGACAAGGCCGCACCAGTCGTCGCTGGGATCTCCATCTCCGTCGTCCACTGGCTCGTCGCGACCGAACTTGTCCGAGACGTAAACAAACTCGGACTCAACGATGATGGTGACTGTCGCCACCCGCCGCAGTCCGTATTCATCCGTGGCGACCAGTCGTGCGGTGAACGTGCCCTGACGGTCATACGTGTGGGGGACATGCAGCGACGTGTTCGTCGCCGTGCAGTTCCCGGCAAACGTGTCATCGTCGCCACACGTCACGCCCGAGGACGCCGCAGCGGGATCCAGCGACACCCGGTCGGATCCGTCACCGAAGTCCCAGTACGACTTCATCCCGCTGACCGAGTCGATGGAACCGTCCAGCGGTGCCTCGTACGTAGCGACTGACCCCACGAACTGGACTGACTGACCACGAACGATCTTGCGCGGGCTCGGAGATGGTTCGGCGATCGACACGCTGGGCAACCGACCTTGGATGTTGATCAGTCGGGTCACCGACTTCGAGCGACCTTGTGCATTGGTCACGGTCAACGTGACCGAGTATGGCCCCTTGCACGGCTGGGCCACGCTCGGAACCATGAAGGCGTGCGTCGTCTGGACTGAATCGCTTGGCGGGCGCGGATCGCCTGAAGCGAACCCGGGGAACAGGGTCGTCGGATCGGTGCTTGGGTTGTTCGATGGTGTCAGCGGGTCGCAGCGCACGTCGTCGACGCCGGCCACGGTGTGCGGTGCGTCGAAGTCCCAGTGGTAGTGCAAGCGAGCGTTCGGGTCGTCAAAGGGCTCGGCCCCGAAGTAGGCGCGGCGGCGGTCGATCGACGTCGATGCATCGAAGTTGACTGGATCGCCCTTGTAGGGGCGACCCGGGGAGTACGTGAACCATGGATCCGGCAGGCAACCGGGCGGGCAATAGGTGTCGGTCCGACGGGTGACCTGAAACGAGGCCGGCGCGTGCCCATCCCGGGTCACGTCGACCTCGATCCGGACCGATTCGCAGGACGGATCCTGCTCGCCCGTCTCGGACGAGGCGATCGGGCAACTGGTCGTGACTGCCTTGATACCGTCCGAGATCTTCTCGGTGTGGGTCGGGTCGGTCGCGTCCGCCCCTTGGGGCTCGTTCAAGAACGCGTCCACCGGGTCCGTCAGGCTCGGATCGGAGGTGAACGCCGGCGAACCGGTGAAGCCGGACTTCGCGTTCGAGCAGTCGGTGCGATAGAGCACCCTACCGTCGTCGCCGGAACCCGGGACCGCGGCGGCAAGGGAGTAGACGACGCGCCGGTCGCCCGGCGTCACCAGCACGAGGATCGGCTCACCAACCTCGGGCCCCACGTCGGTGCAATCTGCGAGGGACCCGGCGGGCCGGGGATCGCCATCGGCGTCCGTCATACTGACCGCGAACTGAGCGCTCGTCACGTCTCGCAGCAGGTGGGAGTTGACGAGCGAAACCCGAGCCGATTCCTCGTTGTTCGCACGCGTGACGGCGTGCGACGCCGTGGTCGAGAGGGCCCAGGCGGCGACAGTCAACGTCAGCAGCGTCATGAGCGCGACAACCACCGCCATCTCGATGAGCGTCATGCCACTCTGCCCTCGACGGGACACTCGAGCCGCCATGGCGGCGATCACGGCGTCGAGCGCTCCGGAATGGGTCGTGCTCTTCATCAGAACCCCGGGTTCAACGGCTGCTGCGGCGACCAGTCGCTCGTGAAGGTCCCACGAGCGTTCTGGATCACGGTGCGAACCTGGTAGGCGTAGGTGTCGGTAGTGCAGACGCCGTTGTAGCCCCGAGGCGAGCTGCTGAACTGGGCTACCACCTGCTGAACCGCTCCGGCATCGCCAGCAGCGAAGGAGAACTCCCGACGGTTAGGGTTCACCCCCAGCGGGCTGCAGAGATAGCCATTAACCCTGAGAATCGCAACGTCGTAGCGAACAGTGTCGCCCGGGGCACGCTGCACGTTGGTCCACTGAAACCCGAACCTGGCGTTCCGTCCGCTACAAAAGCAGAGGTAGGCGGGTATGTCGCCGAGCTGCTCTGTGACCGTGATCCCGATCGGCGGCTGGATCGGAGCGATGTTCACCGTGACCGTCGCAGACATGCTGAACCCGTTCTGGTCAAACACGGTGAGGCGGACGACGAAGTCGCGCTGAATCTGGGTGACGTATTCGTACGTCACTTGCGGGGCAGTCCCAACCAGCAGCGGAGTCCCGTCACCGAAGTCCCACTCGTAGCGAACGATGCCGCCGGGAGGTGAGCCCACTCCAGGTGTGTGCCCGTTCGCGTAGCTGCCGGACGCGTCAAACGCTACCCGCTGACCCCACCAGCCAGGTGTCCCGCGGGTCAGCTGGCCGGAGACACCGCGCATGGGGTTCGCGGTGACGCCCGAGCGACCCTGGCCATCCTCGATGGTCGGCTTCACGATCGGCTCACCGCCGATCCTCACGTTGCGCGTCGTGTGCCCCGTCGCGCCAAAGTTGTCTGACACAGTCAGCGTGACTGGGAAGTCTCCACCGCCTTCATACCGGTGCGTCCGGATCCGACACGCTTGGCCCGTGGGGTCCGCACCGGAGACGCTGCAGAACACTGCAGGGGTGCCATCCCCGAAGTCCCATTCCCAGGTGATGATCGCGCCGTCGACCGGATCGGGCCCCGACGACGCCACTGTCACATCGACTGCGTTACCGGCACCGAGCAGGCAGGGCACTGCTGAGGTGCACTCCCCAGGGCTGGTCACCGTGATCTGTGCCAGCAGAGGCTTGTGCGGGACAGGCGTGGTGGTCTTCAGGAACCGCTCGGATGTCGTAGCCACCCGCCCAGTGCCCAGCTCTGTTACCCGAAGCGCCACGACGACGTATGCATCGTCACTGGTGTCGCCTTCGGCTCGAGCCGGGTACTGGCACTCGGGGAACGAGTCGTCGGGCGCGTACGTGGTGAAGTCGGCGCTCGGTGCCGGATCAGGCTGCGGATCCTCTCGTTCCCACGCGCCGCCGCACCACCACTCGTACTTGAAGATCTGCGACTCGCCGTAGGCCTGCAGTCCCCATACCACCAGCGGATCGTTCGGACTGCTGCGCTGGAGGTGCGGGAATCGCAACGGCGACGACGCGTCGCCGGGGATGACGTGCTCGGTGGGATCGGCAATGTGAAAATCGAGATCGGTCGCCGCCGGGTCGGGGCTCCGCTTCACGACCTTCCGCTCGAGCAGGACGTCATGGCTGCCGACCTCTCTCAACTGAAGGTTGAGGGTCTGCACACCGGAGTCGACGCCGACGCCATCGCCGTAGCACTCCGGGCCGGGGTCGACGGAGTCGACGACCATCTCAACGTCGTAGGTCTTCTTGAGGGCCACGTCGTCATCGCCGCTCTCGAACGCGTTCTGATAGTCCGCTCCGGTGAGCGTGCAGTCGTCGTACGGAAGCGATTTGACGACCTCGGCGAACGCCGTCATCGCCACATTCAGCCGTGCATTGGTGTTGGCCGTCTTGCTGATGCGGCCCGCACCGATCGATGCCACCGCGATCCCACCGACGGTGATCGCGAGGACCAGCATCGCAGCAAGGAACTCGATCAGAGCGACACCTCGCTGGTCACGGGCTGGGAGCCGGCGAACACCCGGAAGCCAGCGCAGGTTCGAGGAAGGAATCACGCCGCGCAGCCCTTCAGGTCGGACTCGAGCGCACCGCCCAAGAGCCAGTCGCACACCTCAACCGTGTAGCCCGGCAGCGGGAGTCCGCTCTCTCGATCCGTGTAGCGAACGAGCGCAGCGCCGACGAGGTCGTCGCTACCCGGGATGGTTGCGAACAGCTTCACCACCCGACTCGGGTTGCCGGCCACCGCGGGGCCATCACACTCGACGTCATAGTCACCGTACGACTCCTTCGAGCCGGCGACGCAGGCTGCGGGATCGTTGCGAACCGCGTTGACCGCCTTCTCCATGGCGCCGTCGACGCTGTGAATGGTGCGCGTAGAGTCCTCGAGCTTGGTGGCCACCACATCGGTGTTGAGCGACATGTTCAGCACCGCCACCACTGCCACTGCCAGCATCAGGACGACGGCCAGCACCAGCATCAGCACCGAGCCGGACTGCGAGCGGGAATGGTGAGGCCACGCAACGGCGGCACTGGGCCACGCTCGCGTCCCTCCCTGCCGCCCGTCTGCCATGGCCTTCCCCAACCCTCCCGGCACATCCGCCGTTGGATGTGCAACGCATCACGTTCAGAAACTGAATGTGATTCTACAACTCAACCTGATTGTAAATCCCATACATGGCCGAGACCATGGCCAAGGCGACGAAACCGACGACGATGCCGATGAAGAGGATCATGATCGGCTCGAAGTACGCGGTGAGCTTGTCGACGGCGTAGGACAGCTCCTCCTCGTAGAAGCCGGCGGCGTTGTTGAGCTGGTCCGACAGCTCGCCGGTGCGCTCACCCACGCGCACCATCTGGATCACGGCGTTCGGGAACAGGCCGGTCTGGGCCAGCGGATCGGCGAAGCCCTGACCCGTGAGCACACCCTCCATGGATTCGGAGAGGCGCTCCTTGTAGACGAGGTTGTTGGCGCAGTCGATGGCGGTGGGCAGGGCGTCGGGCAGCGGGACGCCGGCGTCGAGCAGGGCGGCGAGCACCCTGGTGAACCGCTCGGTGGACGCGTACGTCACCACCGTGGACACCAGCGGCAGCTTGAGCTGCAGGGCGTGGAGGTTGCGGCGCCCGCCGGGCGTGCGGACGTAGGCGATCGTGCCGACCGCCAGCGCCACCAGGACGATGCCGGTGATCAGACCCGCGGGCGACTGCACGAAGTCGGCGACCGACATGAGCAGTCGGGTGGGCAGCGGCAGCTCGGCGTCGAAGTCGGCGAAGAAGTCGGCGAACTTCGGGATGGCGAACACCACGATGACGATGACGACCAGCAACGAGACGCCGAGGAGGATGCAGGGGTAGATCAGCGCCTTGCGCACCGCTCGGGTGAGCTCGACGTCGCGGCGGATGTAGGCGTGCAGCTGGTCGAACGCCTCGTCCATGCGACCGGTGAGCTCGGCCGAGCCCAGCAGTGCCATGAAGTAGCTGGGGAAGATGTCGGCGTGCATGCTGAGCGACTCGGTGACCGAGCGCCCACCCGTCACGCGGTCGAGCACGTCACCCAGCACGGCCTTGAACCGGGCGTTCGTCGCGTCCTGACGAAGGTTGTTGAGCGCCTCGGTCATGGGCACGCCCGCACGGAGGAACGTGGCCATCTGACGGGAGAAGTGCATGATGTCGACGAGCGGCACCTTCTCCTTGGTGATCTCGAGCTGGAGGCCCTTCTTCTCCGTGATCTTCAGGACGCGGATGCCCTGCACGGCCAGCTCGTTGCGCGCCGCGTTGGCCGACGGCGCCTCGATGGTCCCCTTGACCGTGTCGCCGTGGATCGACTCGCCCTCGTAGCGGTACTTGGCCCGCTTGGGGGCCTTGCTCTTGTGGGGTTCCTGTGCCTGGGGCTGAGGTGCCGTTGCCGTCATGGTCTGTCCCTCACTCCGCGTTCGGCGTGCCGGTCAGGTCGAAGGGTGGCGGCGTGGCCGCGCCCATCGGGGTGGGCTCGGCGGCACCGTTGGTGCTGCCGTCCGCGATCTCGTCGGGCCCGCCCTCGATGGCGCCCGGGCCCTTGTGCAGCGCCTTCTTGCCGGGGCCGAGCTCCTTGGGAGCGTCCTCGGCCAACTTGTCCACGCCCGGGGCGTAGACGTTGCGGATGACGTCCTCGACGGTGGTCAGGCCGTCGACCACGAGCGTGAAGGCCTGCTCCTGCATGGTCTTCATGCCCTCTTCGATCGCGACCTCTCGCATCTGGTTGTGCGGAGCGCGCTCGACGATCAGCTCACGGATGGCGTCCGAGATGGCCAGCAGCTCGTACACGCCGATCCGGCCGCGGTAGCCGGACCGGTTGCAGAGGTTGCAGCCCGCGCCCTTGAGCCACGTGGTCGGCAGGTGACCGACCTGGTCGGCGACCAGGCTGATCTCTGCCGGCGTCGGCGTGTAGGGCTGGCGGCAGTTGGAGCACGTGCGGCGCAGCAGTCGCTGGCCGACCACGCCGGTGAGCGCCGACGCGACCAGGAAGGGCTCGATGCCCATGTCGGTGAACCGGTGGATGGCCGCCACCGAGTCGACCGAGTGCAGCGACGACAGCACGAAGTGACCGGTGAGCGACGCCTGCATGGCGATGCGCGCGGTCTCCTCGTCGCGGATCTCACCGACGAGGATGACGTCGGGGTCCTGGCGGAGGATGCCGCGCAGTCCCTCGGCGAACGTCATGCCGGTGTCGGTCACCGGCATCTGGCTGATGCCCGGGAACTGGTACTCGACCGGGTCCTCGATGGTGACCACGTTGCGCGACGGATCGTTGATCTCGGGCAGCGTGGCGTAGAGCGTGGTCGTCTTGCCCGAGCCGGTGGGGCCCGTGCACAGCAGCATGCCGAGGGGCGCCTTGACGATGTTGATGTACGGCGCCTCGATCGTGGGCGGCATGCCCAGGTCCTTGAGCGAGATCAGCGACTTGGTCTTGTCGAGCAGTCGCATGACGACCTTCTCGCCGTGGACCGTTGCCGCGGTGGCGATGCGGACGTCGATGGGACGGTGGTCGACGGTGATCGCCATCTGGCCGTCCTGCGGGCGGCGGCGCTCGACGATGTTGAGTCCGGCCATCACCTTGAGGCGGCTCACCAGCGCGGCCGACATGCGGCTCGGCAGCTTGATGGCCTCGGTCATGGCGCCGTCCACCCGGTAGCGGACCCGGACGTGGTCCTCCTCGGGCTCGATGTGGATGTCCGACGCCCGCGACCGCACGCCCTGCGTGAGGATCCGGTTGGCCACCTGTACCACCGGCGCGTTCTCGTCGAGCGTGAGCCCGTCGTCGTCGACCGTCGCGGCGGAGCCCGAGTCGTCCGCGAGCTCGAACGCGCGGATCATGTCGTCCGCCGAGTGCAGGACGTTGTAGGTGTCGTCGATGAGGCGATCGATCTCGGTGGCCGAGCCGATCATCAGGCCGAGCGATCCGACGGTGGTGGTGAGCTCGCGGATGGCCTCGGTGTCGAGCGGGTTCGCCGTGGCGACGTAGACGCGACCGTCCTCGACGCGGAGCGGCAGCACGCGGTGACGTCGCGCCATCTCCTCGGGGACCGCGGCGACCGCGTTCGACTCGATCTCGATGTCGGTCAGGTCCGCGAGCGGGATCCCGAACTGCTGAGCGAGTGCCGCGGCGAGCGTGGCCTCGTTGATCGAGCCGAGCTGGATGAGCACCTCGCCGAGCACGGCCTTGGCCTGCGCATCGTCGGGCTGGTCCTTCTGCCGCTGCAACGCCTCGATCAGCTGGTCGGGATCGACCGAGCCGAGCTCGAGGAGGATCTCGCCGATCTTCGGACGCTGCTCGCCGACCCAACCCTCGATCTGCGCGTTGAGCGCCGTCGGGTCGACGCTGTCGAAGTCGGTCTTCCGACGCCGTCCGCGCTCGGAGCGCTGCCAGCCCGACGACTGGTCACCTTCGCTTCGGCCACCTCGTCGGAACATCGACACGCCGGCGCACTCCCCTCGTGGAACGGGACGACCCCGCCGGTGAACGGGAGGGGCGTCCCTCGTACCGACACGCGCCGGTCGCCCGCAGTTCGGGCGAAGGACAGTGTCGCTGAGCGCCTTTCAGGGTGTCAATGAGGCTGAAACACCCAAAGAGGCCACATCTGGCGGGGCGATCGCCCCACCTACGAGCGTACGTCCTACTGCACTGAACGTAGTTCAGCAACGGCGCATGGGACAGAGGACTCATTTGTTGACCCTCTGTTGACCGATTGGCGACCGTCTCTGGAAACGCCGCCGAAATCCGGCGTCCCTAGTCTCGCCGGCATGCGTGATCTGGCGACCCTCCCCAAGGCCCACCTGCACCTGCACCTCGAGGCCGGCATGAGCCCGCAGCTCTTGGCCGAGCTCGCCGCCAAGTACGACCGCGAGGTCCCGGTGATCCGGGGCTACGGCAACTTCGCCGCGTTCTCCGACACGTACGTCGCCGCCACCGACGTGCTGCGGGAACGGGAGGACTGGGAGGCCCTCGCAGACCAGGTCTGCGAGCAGCACGCCAGGGAGGGTGCCGTGTACCTGGAGCCCTCGTTCTGGGCCGGCAACTACCGGCACCGGTTCCCGTCGGACGAGGACGCCTGGGAGCTGGTGCTCGACGTGTTCGAGGCGGCTGCCCAGCGCCACGGGATCACGGTGCGGTTCATGATGCCGGCGGACCGGGTGAAGGACACCGACGCCGACGGCCTGGCGCTCGTGGAGATCGCCCGCAAGTACCCGGGGCAGATCGTCAGCTTCGGCCTCCACAACGACGAGGTCGGCCACCCGCCGCAGGACTTCGTGGAGTGCTTCGCCGCCGCCAAGGAGCTCGGGCTGCACTCCACGCCGCACGCCGGCGAGCTGGAGTCCGGGCAGTTCGTGGCGGACTCGCTCGACCTCCTCGGCGCCGACCGCATCCAGCATGGCGTCCGGTCCTTCGAGGTGCCGGGCCTGGTGGAGCGACTGGCCGAGCTCGGCACCTGCCTGGACGTGTGCCCCACCTCCAACCTCATGCTCGGCGTGTTCCCGTCGCTCGACGAGCACCCGCTCCCCGCCCTCCTGGACGCCGGTGTGCGGTGCTCGATCAACGGCGACGACCCGCTGCTCTTCGGTCCCGGCCTGCTCGAGGAGTACGTGCTGGTCCGGGACCACTTCGGCTTCGACGACGAGCGGATGGCCACGATCGCCCGCTCCTCGATCGAGTGCGGCGGCGCCCCGGACGACGTGAAGGTGTCCGCGCTGGCCGGCATCGACGCGTGGCTGGGGTCGCCGGATCCCGCCGGCGACTGACGCAACCCTCGACCTCGACTCGAGGTCGATATTCGCGAGTCTCGACCTGTACCTGCGCGAGAGGCGCGACCGCCCTCCCGACGCCGGCCGGGTCTCACAACTGCGCGCAGTCGGCGATCGACTCGCGGCCGACGTCCGCGCTCAACAGGCACCCGGCGTAGGCCCGAGCGGACTGCGGGTCCTGCTCCCACCCGTGACGAGCCAGCGCTCGGTTCAGCAGCGCCCATGCCTCCACCAGAGGCCGGCCATCGAAGGCCGCCGCGCCGAGCAGGTGCGATGCGGTCGGGGCCGCGCCTGGAACGGAGCCCCACGACGACGTCGCGGTGGCGTGCTCCGCCACCACGTCCTCGGCCTGTCGGAGCAGCGGCAGACGCTCCCAGTACGGGGCGAGCACCGGGAGGTCCGCCGCACCGGTGGACAGCGGGAGCAGGTCCGTCAGCGACACCATGGCTGCCTGCTGCTCGTCCGCCGCCAACCAGTCCACGAGCTCTCCCGCAGCCGAGGACTCCGCCTCGGTCGCCGATGAGCTCAACACCCAGACGTCCCCGAGCACCGGCGCGATCGGCCCGGTCTCGCCAGGGAGCGCGGACACTGCGAGATCGGCCTCGGGCGCCCGGCCGTCGGCCAGCGCGTCCGCATACCCCCAGAGCTGGGAGGGGTTGACCACCGCGAAAGCCGCACGACCGCTGCCCACCGGAAGGGGCTGGTCCGGCGGCGGAGCGTCGCCAACCCCACCCGCCTTCGCCAGCAACCCGTCGCGGGCCATCGCCACGTACTCGTCCGCCGCGGCGGGGGGGGGGGGGGGGGCCCCCCCCCCCCCCCCCCCCCCCCCC
>JAEZAI010000021.1 GCA_023427825.1 Actinomycetes bacterium | reverse complement strand
TGATCCGTCGCGACGACCTGGACCTCTTCCACATCACCTCCGACGTGGACGACGCCATCGAGCACCTGACCCGCTTCTACCGGGTCTTCGACTCGATCCGCTACGTCGGCGGCCGGCTGGTGCTGCGTCTCACCAAGGAGCTGACCGACGAGCAGCTGGACCAGCTCAACGCGCAGTTCGCCGACATCGTCGCGTCGGGTCGGATCGAGCGGACCGAGCCCGCGCCCGCGGAGGTGGCCGACGGCGACGCGCTCGCCATGCACCGGATCCGATTCCGCTTCATCAACAACGAGTACGCCCGCCTGCACGCGATGATCCGGGCCATCAACGCGTTCTGACGTGTCGGGCGCGCGCTGTTCAGCCCGGCCCGGTCTCCACGTCGAACGCCGGCAGCCCGTCGATGCTCACGGCGTTCTTGCGCGCCCGGTACGTCGCCAGCTCGTCGTCGCTCCGGTTCGACGCCCAGTCGTCCAGCCGGGTGCGGTCGGCCACGAAGTCCATGAGCGGCACGGAGTAGCCGCACGAGTCGGCCACGCGCTCGACGTCGACGACGATCACGGAGCGGGCGCCCCGGTGCTCGCCGAACCGCGCCAGCAGCTCGTCCCACCCCGCGTCGCTCGGCAGCACGACCCGGCCGGAGCCGTGGAAGCGGATGATCCGGGGCGCGCCCTCGAACGCACACCACATGAGCGTGATACGGCCGTTCTGGCGCAGGTGGGCCACGGTCTCGGCACCGCTGCCGGTCAGGTCCAGGTAGGCGCAGCGGTCCCCGTCGAGGAACGTGAACGTGTCGCCCATGCCCTTGGGGGACACGTTCACGTGGCCGTCGTCGCCCGATGGCGCGGTCGCCACGAAGAAGAGGTGCTGCGCGCCGACCCAGTCGCGGACCACGTCGTCGATGCCGTCCCTGACCCTGGCCATGGGCCGAACCTACCGGCGGTCGGCGTCCGCGCCCACCGAGATGGCGCGGGTCACGCGAGCGTCGGTCGACCGTCAGACGGCGTCGTCGGGCTCGTCGAGCAGGTTGATCGCCTTCTCCACCGCGCGGCGCGCTCGGGTGAGGCGACGCTCGTCGACCGGCAGCTCGCCGCCGCCCGCGTCGATCGATTCGCGCAGGCGCACGATCGCCAGATCCGCGAGCTCCTCCGCGATCACCTCGAGACGCGACCTGATGTCCTCGAACTCACCAGCCATGGCGACCAGCTCTACCACCCCCGAGTGACATGTGGTGCACCTCGGTGGTGCGAGCGGAGGCGTCCGGCGTCGGTAGGGTGCCGACGTGGCTCCTCCCCCCGGCACCACCGAACCCGGCCCGCCCGGCTCCGACGACACGACCACGCGCCAGTGGGTGAGCTTCGAGCACGACGGCGACACGTGGATGTTCGACGCGACGTTCCTCATGAGTCCGTACCGGTGCATCTTCAACGACGGGTGCAAGGGGGTCCTCGAGGAGGACGCCGAGCACCTGGGTCACGGGTGCTGCTCGTTCGGTGCCCACTTCGCCGACAAGCCCGACCGGGTCCGCGTGCGCGAGCTCGTCGGGCGTCTGAGCAAGGACCAGTGGCAGTTCCGCAAGGAGGCCCGTCAGCAGGGCGGCGCGATCACGCGCAACGACGACGGCGACTGGGTGACCCGCGTCCACGACGGCGCCTGCATCCTGCTGAACCGGCCCGAGTTCCACCGTGGCGCCGGCTGTGCGCTGCACGTCGCGGCGCTGGACGCCGGTGAGCGGCCCATGGACTGGAAGCCCGAGGTGTGCTGGCAGGTGCCGATCCGCCTCGAGTACCACACCGACGAGGTCGGCCACACCACGCACACCGTGCGCGAGTGGCGTCGCCGCGACTGGGGCGAGGGCGGCCTGGAGTTCCACTGGTGGTGCACCGAGGCGCCCGAGGCGTTCACCGCCCACGAGCCGCTCGTCACGACGTGCAGGGACGACATCGTCGGCCTGGTGGGCCAGGCCGTCTACGACCGGCTCCGGGAGCACCTGGGCGTGGACGACGGCCCGGCCTCGGGTGTCACCTGGCTGCCGCATCCCGCCGTGCGGCGCCGCACGCAGGTCCCCGCCGGCTGAGCCCCGGACCCGTGCGGGGGGCCGGTGGGCTGCGGCCCTGGCCATGGGCCCGCCACCGGATGCTCAAGGCAGCATCGGAGCGCGCCGAACTCTGAGGTGTGACCGCGTTCTCCGCTCCCGAACTGACCCGGGTCGCCGAGCAGGAGGGGATGATCTTCCCTCCGTACGTCGTCGACCAGCTGGTCGCGGCGCTCGACGCCGGCAAGCACGTCATCCTCACCGGCCCGCCCGGCACCGGGAAGACCACACTCGCCTACCTGGCGGCCGAGCTGGGCCGGCACTCGATGCTGTGCACCGGCTACCAGCCGACCACCGCCACGTCGGAGTGGACCACCTTCGAGACGATCGGCGGCCTCCAGCCGACCCCCGAGGGCCTCATCTTCCGTCCCGGCCTGTTCGTCGAGGCCATCGAGACCGGCAAGTGGCTGGTCATCGACGAGCTCAACCGATCGAACTTCGACCGTGCGTTCGGCCAGCTCTTCACCGTGCTGTCGGGCTCCGCGGTGGTGCTGCCCTTCCGTCGCAGCGGCCAGATCAAGCCGATCTCGCTGGTCCCCCACGGCGTCGAGCCGCCGGGCGAGACCGACCCCATCCGGCTCCCGGCGAGCTGGCGGATCATCGCCACCATGAACGCCCTGGACAAGCACCTGCTGTTCGACATGTCCTACGCGCTCATGCGCCGCTTCGCGTTCATCGAGGTCACGACCCCGCCCGACTGGGCGTACGAGCGGCTGCTCGAGGGCGACGGCGAGCTGGTCAGGAAGCTGCTCCCCCTCCGCCAGCTCAACAACCTGGGACCCGCGATCTACGTCGACGCCATGCGCTACGTCAGCCGCCGCGGACGGGACGACATCTCCGAGTCCCGCATGCTGTTCGAGGTCTTCTACGCGTTCTTCCTGCCCCAGTTCGAGGGCATCGACGAGCACACCGCGGTGAGCCTGTACCGAACGATCGCGAAGCAGCTCGATCCGCCGGAGCAGCAGGAGGCCCGGCGGGTCGTCGCCGAGCTCCTGGGCGAGGAACTGGTCGGCTGATCGTGGACGCCGAGGCGGCGACGTCGGGCACCGCGTCCGGCAGCGCCGCGGACACCGACGCCCCGCGCTCCGACGGAACCGCGAGCGGGTCGGCCGCGCCGCTCGAGCCCACCGCCGAGCTCTGGCGCCGGCGTTCGCCGCGGTCGCCCGCCATCGCATGCGCCACCGCCCTGACGGGCATCGACCACGCGACGCTCGCGGATGCCACGGCCATCGCGCTCGCCGCGTCCGAGGAGGCCGTGCACCTGCTCGAGGGCATGGAGCTCCGCATCCGGACCCTGCCGACCACGGTGACCAACGCGGCGGAGCGCTGCATCAACTCGGTCCGCGGCCCCATCATGTGGGCCGAGACGATCACCGCCCGCGCCAACGCGCTCGGCAACGACGACGTGTTCGTGTGCATGACCACCGAGCGCAGCTTCGACACCGTCGAGAACCAGCTGCTCGTGGACGCGCTCGAGTCCATCGCCGCGGCGGGCAAGGCGCTCCGGGGACCCACCGGCGAGCGGGTGGACGAGCAGGACGCGGCGCGCATCGCCGCGTTCGCCCAGGAGGCGGCGGGCTGGCGCAAGGACAGCCGGCTCGCCGGCGTCCGGCCCCGACGGCTCACCGGCCGGTCGGCCGCCCGCGTCCGCGGCGGTCACCGCAAGGCGAAGATGGAGCCGGTGCTGGCCGTGCGGCGACGGGCGCGGGAGCCGTTCCGCCCCGACGACATGGTCGGCCTGGCGGACGAGTGGACCCGGGCGCTGCACCGCAGCGTGCTCCGGGTGCTCGATGCCATGGAGCGCCCGCGAGTGCTGACGTTGAGCGACGGCGGCCTGTGGTGCCGCACGCTGTCGTTCCGGCATCCGGCCACACCGGGCGCGGGGCCCGCCGGACTCGCGGTCAGGGGACGGCCGGTGCTGCCGCCCCACGGTGACGTGGACGACGCGCCCTGGGCCGCGCTGCTGCCGAGCAGCGGGATCCGGCTCCCCGCGCAGGCCGGACCGGACGAGATCAACGCCCTACTGGCTCAGTCCCGGTCGTCGTAGACGTCGGGATCGTCCTCGTCGACGTCGTCGTACGGCGCCTCGAGGTCGTCGGGGGACACCGGGGGGCGATCGGACTCCAGGTCGGTGAAGATGGCCTCGATGTCCAGATCCGGGCCGCGCTTCAATGCCCGGGCTTCTTCGTAGCGGCGATGCCGACCCTTCTTCACAGAGCACTCCCCGTCATCAACGACCGGACGTACCAGTGTAGCGCGGCCCGAGAACATCCCGGATGTACCCCCGGGCGGCCGATCCAGCCCTGGAACGCCGTTCTTCCGGGCGTTCCGAGGGCCCTTCCGGGCCCCGAGCGGGCCCCGAGGCCTGGATAGTGTGACCGCGTGACGACCCAGCACGCAGACGAGGATCCCGACCGCGCCTGGTGGCGCCACGGCGTGGTGTACCAGGTGTACCCACGCAGCTTCGCCGACGCGAACGGCGACGGCGTGGGCGACCTGGCGGGCGCGACCGCCCACCTGTCCCACCTCCGGGACCTGGGCGTGGACGCCGTCTGGTTCTCGCCGTTCTTCCGCTCGCCCATGGCCGACTTCGGCTACGACATCTCCGACCACTGCGACGTCGACCCGATCTTCGGCTCGCTCGGCGACGCCGACCGGCTGGTCGAGGTCGCCCACGGCATGGGCATCAAGGTCGTCCTCGACTTCGTGCCCGGCCACACGTCCGACCACCACCCCTGGTTCGCCGAGTCGCGGTCGTCCCGAGAGTCCCCCAAGCGCGACTGGTACGTGTGGCGCGACCCGGCGCCCGACGGCGGTCCGCCGACCGACTGGCGTGCCGCGTTCGGCGACTACCCGGCGTGGACCTTCGATCCGACCACCGACCAGTACTACCTGCACCTGTTCCTGCCCGAGCAGCCCGACGTCGACTGGAACAACCCCGAGCTCGCCGCGGCGATGACCGACATCCTGCGGTTCTGGAGCGGCCGCGGCGTCGACGGCTTCCGCATCGACGTGGTCCACACCGTCGGCAAGCAGCTCGACGTGAACACACCGCCGGAGCTGGTCGGCATCCCGGCCTGCGTGCTCGATCACGGGCCCGGGGTGCACCTCCGCCTGCGGGAGCTGCGAGCGGACACGGACCGGTTCGACCGTCCGCCGGCCCTCATCGGTGAGACCTACGTGTTCGAACGCGAACGGGTGGTCGACTTCCTCGGCCAGGGGAACGAGCTCCACCTGGGCTTCAACATCCCGGCGCTGCACTCGCCGTGGGACGCCGCCGTGTGGACCGATGAGATCGCGAGCGCCATCGAGCTCTACGAGCCGGTCGACGGCTGGCCGTGCTGGGTGCTGTCCAACCACGACGTCGTCCGCCACCGCACCCGCTACGGCACCGAAGCCCGCGCCCGCGCGGCCGCCGTGCTGCTGCTCACGCTCCGGGGCACGCCGTTCCTGTACCAGGGCGAGGAGCTCGGCCTGCAGGACGCGGTCATCCCTCCCGAACGCGTCGTCGACCCCGGTGGTCGCGACGGGTGCCGTGCACCGATCCCCTGGGACGACTCGCCCGACTGCGGGTGGCCCGTCGATCCCTGGCTCCCGTTCCCCCCGGACGCCGCCGCCCTGAGCGTGGCGCGCCAGACCGGGAACCCCGCCTCGATGCTCGAGCACTACCGCCGGCTGCTGCAGCTGCGGCGACGGCTCCCCGCCCTGCACCGGGGTCGCGTCGAGCTGCTCGATGCCCCCGACGGCGTCGTGCGGTTCCGGCGCTGGGTCGACGCCGCCGCCGAGGGGCCTCGCTCGGTGGAGGTGACGGTCAACTTCACCGACGAGGAGGTCCTCGTTCCGGGCGCCGCAGGGACCTGGATCGGCGGCACGGCGGATCCTGGCACGCCGCCCGACGGCGACGCGCCGCTCGGGCCGGACGAGGCGCGGATCACGGACCTCGGCGAAGGGTGAACCTGCCGCTCCTGGTCGTGGCCGCGCTGGCGACCGGCAGCGCGCTGCTGGGGTCGGTGGTCGGCATCGGCGGGGCCACGCTGCTCGTCCCCGTGCTGCTCGCGCTCGGCGTCGCGCCGATCGAGGCGGCACCGATCGGCCTGCTCACCGTCGGCGCCTCCTCGCTCGCCGCCGGCGCACGTCAGCTCGACGAGGGACGGGTCCACCACCGCATCGGTCTGACGTTCGAGCTCGCCGCATCCGCCGGCGCGGCCGCCGGCGCGCTCGCCGCCGCGAGCGTGAGCGAGGTGCTGCTCGCCCGGATCCTGGGGGTCGCGGCTCTGGTCGGTGCCGTCGCGGCGGTGGCCCGCAAGGGCATCCGCAACCTGCCGTCGGCCACGTTCGGTGCCGAGGAGGTCCTCGGCGAGTGGCCGGGGACGCTCGGCGGCCAGTACGTGCTGGACGGGCACGTGGTCCCGTACCAGGCCCAGCACCTGCCGGCGGGCTTGGCGGCAGCGCTGGCGGCAGGGATCGTCTCGGGGCTCTCCGGCGTCGGCGCCGGGTTCCTCAAGACGCCGGCAATGAGCGAGATCATGAAGATCCCCGTGAAGGTGGCGGCCGCGACCACCACGTTCACGCTCGGCATCACGGCGACCACCGGACTCCTCGTCTACGCGATCCGGGGCGACCTCGGCATCGAGGCGGGCGGCGCCGCCCTCGCCGGCGCGTTCGTGGGCGGCTCGGTGGGCGCGCGGCTGCAGACCGGTGCGCCGCCCACCGTGCTCCGCAGGCTCACCGCGCTGCTGCTCATCGTGATCGCCGCGGTCGTGATCGGGCGCACGCTGTGAACGAGGTGCCGATGGCCGGCGGCGACGGACCCGACGGCGCGGCCGGCAGGTCGATACCGGATCCGCGCGCCGGCCGCTTCGACGCACTCGTCGCTGCGGCGCGGATCGCGATGATCGTCGCCGTGGCCCTGGCGGTCGCCGGCTCGGTCCTGCCCGGCGACGCCGGCACGTGGACCGCCACGGCCGCGATCGTCGTGGTGATCGCGGCGCCGCTCCTGCGCGTGACCTGGTTGGCGGCGCGATGGTTCCGCCGGGGCGACCTCACCTACGCGTGGGTCGCGGTGGGCGTGCTGTGCGTGGTCGCGACCGCCGTGGTGCTGGCCGCGCTCTAGGTGCCTCCGGGGTGTTCCGGCACCGAGCGCCGGGCCGTCAGCCGCGGTCCTCGAGGATCAGCCCCTCGGTGCGGTCGAACGCCAGGGCCGCCTCGCCCTCGAGGAGCCGCCGGATGGGCTCGCCCACGAGCTCGGCACGCCAGCCCTGCGTCAGGCGGGCCTCGGGCACGCCGCGCAGAAGGTCCTCGAGATCGGCTCGGGTGGCGAGCATCGACGTCTCGAGCTCGAGCTCCCGGGCCAGCTGGCTGACCCACGCCGAGATGAGCGGCACCGCCGGACGCAGCTCGCCCGGCAGCTCCGGCACGGTCTGCGCCGGTGCACGCTGCGGGCGGCTGCCCGCCGCCCCGGCGATCACCGCGAGGAGGTCGTCGCCCATGCCACCCCGGAGGCTCCGTCCGTCGACGCCGCGGAGGGAGCGCAGCTCCTCCAGGCTGGTGGGCGCGGCGCTCGCCACCGACACCACGCCCAGGTCCGAGAGCACGAAGCGCGGCGTCTGGTCGGTCTCGATCGCCCGGCGCTCGCGCCAGCCCGCCACCGCCTGGGCGACCGCCAGCGTGCTGCCGCGCAGGTGGCGGAGCTCCTTGATGCGGCGCCACGCGTCGTCGGGGTCGCGCGGGCCGCGGTACTCGGTGCGGAGCTCCTCGCACGCGTCCAGCACCCACTGGTCCCTGCCCCGGTCCACCAGCCGGTCCCACAGCACGTCGTGGAGCTCGAGGAGGTAGGCGACGTCGGCCGCGGCGTAGTCCAGCTGCGCCGGTTTGAGCGGCCGCCGGAGCCAATCGGTCAAGCGGTCTGCCTTGAGCGCGCGCACCTTCAGCTCCCGCTCGAGCAGGGTGGCCAAGGACGGGCTGGTGTAGCCCAGGAAGCCGGCGGCGATCTGCGTATCGACCAGACGGGACGGGATGGTGCCGGTGCTGCGCTCGAGCACCTCCATGTCCTGACGGGCGGCATGCATGATCGCGAGCGCGTCGCTGTCCAGGATGCGGGCGAAGGGCCGCAGGTCCACGCTCAGCGAGTCGACCAGCGCCACGCCGTGGCGGTCGGCGATCTGCACGAGCGCCACGTGCGGGAAGTAGGTCCTCTCGCGGTGGAACTCCGTGTCGATGGCGTAGCGGTCCTGGTCGGCCAGACGGTCGAGCAGCTCCTCGAACGCCGCGTCGTCCTCGATCAGCGTGTACTCGCCAGCGCCGGCGTCGCTCACGACGTGGGCGCGCCTCAGTCCGTCGGGCCGGAGTCGACGACCCGACCGGAGTCGATCCAGGCGAGCGTCCCACCGGCGACGTTCACCGCATGCGTCCCCCTGGACTCCAGGAACTCGGCCGCCCGGGCGCTGCGAGCGCCGCTCCGGCAGATCACATACACGGTGTCGACGACCGGCAGCTCCACGTAGCGGGACTCCAGCTCGGGCAACGGGATGAGCACGACGCCCGGGACCCGAGCCTCCTCGTACTCGTCGGGGTTGCGGACGTCGAGCACGAAGGCGCCGCCGTCACGCAGACCGTCCAGCTCGTCGACGGTGATCTCCTCGATGGCCACGAGGGCAACCTACCCCGACCGGGCACCGGACCGGCGACTCGGTCGAAGCGGGTTCAGATCTCCTCGGACGCCGGCCCGGGCGTCGGGCGGGGCTGCGCTGTGGGTCCGCGCCAGACAGCAGGCAGGTCCTCGGGGTCGTCGACGTCGGCCACCGCGTCCGGCCGGGACGGGGTCACGTGCGCCACCGCGAGGCCGCTGCGGGCGACCGCCCGGTGGATCGCCCGCTCCCCCTGGCGGAACTCGGCAGCCAGTGAGGAGGCGGCCGTCGGGCTGAGGGCGATCGCCGACCACTGGGGCGTGCCGTCCAGGTCGTGCACCGCCACATGGGCGCGGGTCTCGCGGAGGCTGTCGATCAGCGTCGCCAGGTCCGAGGCCCGGATCCACGGCAGGTCACAGGCGCAGACGACGAGCGCCCGGCCCGGATGGTGCGCGGCGACGGTGGCCACGCCCCCGAGTGGGCCCTGGCCGGGGTCGAGATCCGGGATCCACGGGATGCCGGTCGCGTCGGTCAGCCGGTCCCCGTCGCCGCCGACCAGGACGACCTGGGTGCAACCGGCGCCGCCGAGCGCTGCCGCCACCACGCCCGCCAGCGGACCGGTGGGCGTGACGAGCATGGCCTTGTCCTCGCCCATGCGCGAGCTGGCGCCCCCGCACAGCACCGCGCCGACGGGCGGGCCGTCCGGCGTGCCGAGGACGTCAGGCCCGGTCGACGACACCGCCGTACACGTGGTCGCCCCCACGGTCCGCGTCGTGGTGGGCCACGGCGTCCGCGAGGTCGCTCACGAAGGCGTCCACCACCTTGTCGTGCCCGGGCGACAGCATCACGTGGAGGCCGCCCTGCTGGCGGTCCAGGTTCCAGCCCTTGTCATCCATGACGTCGGC
>JAEZAI010000656.1 GCA_023427825.1 Actinomycetes bacterium | reverse complement strand
CGAAGGCCGTCGGCGAGCCGGTCGCGATCGAGACGATCATCGTCCCCGACCCGGGACCCGGCGAGGCGCTGGTCCGCGTCCAGGCGTGCGGCGTCTGCCACACCGATCTGCACTACCGCGAGGGCGGCATCAACGACGAGTTCCCGTTCCTCCTCGGCCACGAGGCGGCGGGCATCGTCGAGGCGGTGGGCGACGGCGTGTCCAACGTCGAGCCCGGCGACTTCGTGGTCCTGAACTGGCGCGCCGTGTGCGGCGAGTGCCGGGCCTGCCGCAAGGGCACGCCCTGGTACTGCTTCGCCACGCACAACGCCACGCAGAAGATGACGCTCGCCGACGGCACCGAGCTGAGCCCGGCCCTCGGCATCGGCGCGTTCGCCGAGAAGACGCTCGTCGCCGCCGGCCAGTGCACCAAGGTCGATCCGGCTGCCGAACCCGAGGTGGCGGGTCTGCTCGGCTGCGGCGTCATGGCCGGTCTGGGCGCCGCGATGAACACCGGTGGCGTGGGCCGTGGTGACACCGTCGCGGTGTTCGGGTGCGGCGGCGTCGGCGACGCGGCCATCGAGGGCGCCCGAGTCGCCGGCGCGACCACGATCGTGGCGGTCGACATCGACGACCGGAAGCTGGAACAGGCCCGGCAGTTCGGGGCGACGCACACGGTGAACTCCACCGAGGAGGACCCGGTCGAGGCCATCCGTGCGGCCACCGGTGGCTTCGGCGCCGACGTGGTCATCGAGGCCATCGGCCTGCCCCAGACCTACGAGCAGGCCTTCTACGCCCGCGACCTGGCCGGCACGGTGGTGCTCGTCGGCGTGCCGCGGCCCGACATGAAGGTCGAGCTGCCGTACCTGGAGGTGTTCGGACGGGGCGGCGCGCTCAAGTCGTCGTGGTACGGCGACTGCCTGCCCGAACGGGACTTCCCCATGCTGATCGACCTCTACCTGCAGGACCGCCTGAACCTGAAGGGCTTCGTGTCCGAGACGATCTCACTCGAGGACGTCGAGGAGGCGTTCCACAAGATGGAGCGCGGCGAGGTGCTCCGCTCGGTCGTGGTGCTCTGACCGCTCTGACCGCTCTGACCTCTGTGGCCGCTCTGACCGCGCTCAGGACCGCTCAGACGAGCGGCGCTGCGGGGCGGAACCAGCCCGAGGGCGCCAGCTCGTGGCCCATCCGCTCGGCGTACTGGTCGAAGTAGATCCGCGCCACGAGCTCGCGGCGGCTGCGGACGTCGGCCTTGTCGAAGATCGACTTGAGGTGGTCCTGCACGGTGTAGCGGGACATGTGCAGGGCGGTGGCGATCTCCTTGGTGCCCTCGCCCTGCAGGACCAGCTGCACCACGTCGCGCTCCCGCGCGGTGAGCCCGAACGCCGCCACGACCAGCGGGACGATCTCCGGCGGCCGGGCCTCCTCGATCGTGATCACCACGTCGCCACCGGTGCCGTCCGCACTCGTGAGCGGCGAGGCGTGCAGGACGAGCCACCGACCGTCGCTCATGCGCACGCGGGCCCGCGGCGGCGTGGCGGCCACGCCCGTGGAGTAGCGGCGGGCCCCTGCGACCAGCGAGCCCAGGATCGACGACGCCGTGGCCATGTTGGGCCGGTTGGACAGGTCGGACAGCACCTCCTCGGCACCCGCCGACATCTGGCGGATCTGGTCGTCCGGTCCGACCACGAGCACGGTCGGGCCCTGCAGGCCGACGGCACCGCCGGGACCGCTGTGGCGGGCGAGGATGCCCGTGCGCAGGCCGGCCGCGTACGCGGTCGACAGCGACGACATGAACTCGATCTCGACCGGGCTGAACGGCTCGTCGTCGGGACCTCGGAAGATCGCGATGCCGCCCCAACCCTCGTCGCCCGCCTTGCCGACCAGCCGGAGCTCGTCGGCGTAGCCGTAGTGCGGGGTGATCAGCTGCTCGATCCGCTGGATCGAGTCGACCGCGCCGCCGGTCGCGTGGTGCATGCCCACGGCCGGGACGTCGGCGTGGAGCATCGCGGTGAAGCTCGTCGGGTCGTCGACGCCGTACTCGATCAGGCCCCACAGGTGATCCTGGTCGTCCTTGCCGTAGAGGTCGCCGAACTTGAACACGCTCGTCACCATGTTCGTCGCCGGGTCGCAGGTGGCCATGCAGGTGGCGACGTGGGGGACCGCTCGCCGGACCGACTCGGCCACCTCGGCCATGAACGTGCCCACGTCGAGGCCCGCTCGCGACAGGACGTCGACGTCGCTGCGGACCCGGTCGAAGGTGAGCGTGCTGGTCATGGCCGTCCATGATCGCCGTCCGGGGTGCCGTTGAACACCCCACATGTGTGGGAGGGGAGCGGACCCCGCTGCGCCGGCCGCCGGGTCCACGGGCCCACGGGATGTCGCGACGGCGTCCTGCGCCCGCACCGTGGTGGCATGCACGACACCGACCACACCCCCGCACCCCCGGTCCCTGCACCGGAACGTCCCCACCACCCACCGGTGGAGATCGCGCCCGACACGTTCGTGATCCAGGACGCCGTCGCCGACGGGCCGCTCGCGGTGCACATGAACTCGATGGTGATCCGCAGTGCCCAACCCGTCGTCGTGGACACCGGCCTGCCGATGAACCGCGACCGGTACCTGGAGGACCTCTTCGGCCTGGTCGACCCGCTGGACGTCCGCTGGGTCTTCCTGTCCCACGACGACGTCGACCACTACGGCAACGTCGACGCGGTCATGGACCTCTGTCCGAACGCCACGCTGATCACGTCGTGGTTCATGACCCAGCGACTCGCCGGCGAGCTCCACGTCCCTCCGACGCGATGGCGCTGGCTGGGCGACGGCGAGTCCCTCGACGTCGGCGACCGCACGCTCACCGCGATCCGGCCGCCCCTCTACGACTCGCCGACGACCCGCGGCCTGTTCGATCCCCGCACCGGCGTGTACTGGGCATCGGACTGCTTCGCCACGCCGGTCCCGACCAGCACCGCGTTCGTGGAGGACCTCGACCCCGATGCGTGGCGGGACGGCTTCATCTCCTTCAACTCGTGGAACAGCCCCTGGGTGTCGCTCGTCGACCGGGACCGGTACCTGACCGAGTGCCGCCGCGTCACCGACCTGCCGCTGTCGTCGATCGCCGGCACCCACGGCCCCACGATCGAGGCGAGCGACCTCGCGATGGCCACCGAGATGCTGCTGCGGCTGCCGAGCGACGCGGTCCCGCCGCAGCCCGGACAGGAGCTGCTGGAGCAGATCCAGGCGGCGATGGCGGCGGCCACGGCGGGCGGACCGGTCTGATCGGACGAGTCTCGCAACGGCGGTCGCGAACGAGATCCTCGGCGATAACGTCGGGCCCGTCGAGCCCGACGGGTCCGACGCATCGTTCCA
>JAEZAI010000651.1 GCA_023427825.1 Actinomycetes bacterium | reverse complement strand
GGCCCGGGCCGCCGGCCGAACTTGTGCGGCAGGCGCCCGTGACGGGCTGATCTCGCACACGATTGCCAGCGGTCGGCCGAACTTGTGCGGCAGGCGCCCGTGGCGGGCGGATCCCACACACGATTGCCAGCGGTTGGCCGACTCAGGATCTCTGGTCGGGATCGCGACAAGGGATGTCGTTGCGCACCCGTCTCGGCGAGGGATCAGGGTTCCTCGTCGAGGGCGGCGTCGATCTCGGCCTCGAGCTCGTCCTCCCGCTCCTCCCGCTCGAGCTCCTCGACCAGCGGGTCCGGCGTCTCCCGACGGACACGCTCCTCGAGCGGCTCGTCGAACTCCTCCTCGGCAGCGGTGATCCCGTACTCGTGCACGCCCATCGCCCGCATCGGCGGATCGTTCCGGTCGTGACCAGGGTCGTCGTCGAACACGTCGTCGTCGATCCGCAGCTCGTCCTCGTCCAGCGCCTCGGCCTGATCCTGCTCGTCGCTCATTGCGCCTTCTTACCCCCGAACGCGCCCGTCACGCCGCGTGCAGCTCCGCCGCCCCGAACGGGACGGAGAACCGCTTGCACCAGATCACCACCGAGCGGAAGGCCGCCGGGTCCAGGTCATCGGGCAGCGCGTAGGACTGCGTCCCGATGTTCCCCTTGAGCCCGTCGACCCTGATCGCCCCGGCCAGGAAGTCCGCGTCGTCCGACGGCTCGGCGGGCGAGAGGTAGACGTGCAGGTCGGGCCCGTTGTCGCCGCGCAGCTCGTCGAAGACGAGCACTGGCCCGTCGTCGGTCCGCACGATCGCCACGTCACCAGCCGTCGAGTGCCGCAGGCTCTCCCACTCCCCCGTCGCCACGACGGTCGCCGCATCGGGATCCGGCGACGCGTCACCGTTCTCGCCCGCCTGCAGTGCCGCGGCCACGTCCGGATCGAGCGGCTCGTCCACGACCCGATCGATGAACAGCAGGTCTGGACGGAACTGCAGGAAGGCGAACGCGCCGACCGCGACCAGCACGGCGCCGCCGAGCAGCAGCCACGTCCTGAGCCTGATGCGTCGCACGCTCGCACCCCCTTCCCCGGACCGACGCCCGAGGGGCACCAGCCGCGCGACGAGCGTACTGACGTGTTCGCGCCGAGCGACGTCGACCCTGGACCCGCGCGAACCGGGCCGCGACACTGGCCGCCGTGCGCGCCGACGACACCAACGAGACCGAGACGAACGGCCGCGCAACCCGGCCACGTCCCGACGGATCGGCGCACCAGCAGACGACGTCCGCGGACGCGGTCCGCGCCCGCTACCCGATCATCGACGTCGTCGACACGGACCCCGACGCGCCGCTCGACGTGACCGGGTTCGTGCTGCTGGACGGTCCGCTCGAAGTACGCCGGCGCCAGCTCGAGATCGGGTTCGATGCGGCGATCCTCGTGTACGCCGCCTCGCATCGGATCGCGCCCAGCGAGGGCCACCACCTGTGCCAGCGAGCCACCGCCGCGCCACTCGACGACGATCAGATCGACGAGCTGCGCCGGTTCGAGGACTCCCTGCGCGCCGGCCAGGTCGCCTGCGCCTACCGAGACCCGCCGACCGAGACACCGTGACGGGGGCAGCCTCGCAGCGGCTACCCGTCGAGCTGTTCGCAACGCTCGAGCGTGTCGAGGCGCGGCGCCGTGTCCACCGGGGAACCCGGCGCGTCCCAGAACGCGATCGCCGGCGGTCCGCACTCGTGACGGGTCCAACTCGGCGGCGTGTCGAACGGTGGTGCACCCGGGAGCTGCCGTTGGACCACCTCGATCCGTCCTGGGCCGAGCACCCGGTACCAGAAGAGATACCGCTCCCCCTCGTCGCCGTGCTGCCCGATGGCGTACTCCGACGGAGTCCCCGACTCGATGGCCTGCCGGAGGCACGTGCGCGCCTCGAACTGCGCGTCCTCGACGTCCACGTCCATCCCGCACCACGCGAGGACCGGTCGTTCGGTGAACCACTCCGGCGCCTCCTCGTCGACCGGCTCGGGCAGCGCAGCGTCGAGCCCCACCTCCACCCCGTCGAGCAGCTCGAGGGCGACGCTGCCGTTGGACGTCCGGGCGGCCACCCGACGGGCGTCGAAGCGGGACCACTCGCCGCTCCCGAACCGATCACGCGTCGCGTCGTGGAACGCTGCGACCTTCCCGTCCGCTCCGGTCACGTACACCGACGTCACGGGGTCGCCCTCGACCGTGGTCCCCGTGGTGACGTACACCGCGTCGAGCTCGGCGAGCGTGCGGTCCAGGAAGCAACGGGCCGCTGCCGACGCCTCGCCGGGTGGGATCGATCGGTGATCGGATCCGCAGATCTCGAACCCGTCGAGCGCTCCGAGCATCCGGGGCATCGACTCCGGCACGACGCCGGCGTCCGCGAGCGCGGCATCGAGGTCCGTCGACCCCGGCACGGTGGTCTCGCCCGATCCGGACTCTTCGATCGGTAGACGCCGAGGCGTGTCCCCCTCGCCGCACGCCGCCGACATCGAGACGACGAGCATGGACAGGAGGACGACTCGACCGAGGTTGCGCCGCATGCCACCTCCGACGTCCGCTCGGCCGGCGAAGTTCCCGAGACCGCGCACGCTCCCTCCCGGACTGGCGATGAACGAGAAGGTGCCGACCCGAAAACGCAGAGCGGGGCCCCGTAG
>JAEZAI010000642.1 GCA_023427825.1 Actinomycetes bacterium | reverse complement strand
GGGGGGGGGGTTCGGCGTGGGGGGGGCGGAGGGGGCGGGGGGGCGGGGGGGGGGCGGGGCGACCGGGCGGCGGAGCGATCAGCGCTCCTCCCCGCGTAGAGTCCCGGTCCATGACCGAGGGATCTCCGCTCGAGGACGGCTCCTACGACGCGTTCGTCGTGGACGCCGAGACGACCGAGGAGGGCGGGACCCACCTGGAGCTCACGATCACCACCGGTGAGCACAAGGGCGAGGTGCTGTCGGTGGCGAGCGCCACCTCGATGGGCGACCCGATCGAGATGATGGGCATGCCGGCGACGATCACGGTCGCGTTCGGCGCACCGTCGGTCACGATCGACCGTTGAGTCGACCGGCGGCCGTCGCTCAGCGCGACGGGCAGAGCGCACCCGCGTCGTCGACGAAGGCGCTCGGATCCACGTCGAGCGTGTCCAACCACGCCTCGTCCGCGCTCGACAGGCCGTCCGGGCTGCAGACGCGCCGGGCGGCGTCGAGCAGCCGGTCGTCGGGCGCCGCGGCCACCGTCAGCTCCGGGTGGTCGCGTCGGATCTGCGCCAGGAACCGGTCCTCGTGTGGACGGTTGCCGCCGGGGATCGCGGCGTCGAACACGAGCACCACGAGCAGGACGACGATCGCGCCGATGATCGCCCGGGTCAGCGTGCGCTCGCGCCGCCGTCGTCCCTCGGTAGATTCCGTCGCGTTCGTCATCGCCTCCAGTGGAACGCACCGAGCCCCTGTGAGGGAAGGGCCGTTGACGTGATCTTGATGCCCGTCCGAGCGATCTCGACGGATCCGCGACACCGCAAAGTCGGGAGCGGCCGGCGAGACAGCGCTGGCATCCTCGACGACATGGGACACCCGAACTGGCCGCTGTGGGACGTGCACATCCGCACGCCCCGCCTGGAGCTGCGGCCGTTGCGCGAGCGGGAGATGGCCGACCTGGTCGGGGTCATCGACGGCGGGCTGCACGACCCGACGACGATGCCGTTCCTCACGCCGTTCACCGACGAGGACCCGCCGGAGCGGACCCGAGAGGCGTACCGGTTCTGGTTCCGCAACTGGGCCGAGTGGTCCGTCGATTCGGGGCATCTGCCGCTCGCCGTCTACGAGGGCGAGCGCTGCGTCGGCGCCCAGGGCGTCCAGGCGACGCGGTTCCCGCTCCTGCGGACGGTGTCGACCGGATCGTTCCTCGGACTGCAGTACCAGGGCCGCGGCATCGGCAAGGAGATGCGGGCCGCGGTGCTGCACCTCGCCTTCGCCGGACTGGGCGCCGAGCGGGCGGTGACCGAGGCGTACACCGACAACGTGGCGTCGCAGAAGGTCACCGAGTCGCTGGGCTACCGGTCGAACGGCACCGACGTGGTGCCCCGGCGCGACGGCACCGGCGTCGTCCGGCGCTACGTCCTCGCGCGCGCCGAGTGGGAGGCCCGCGGGCGCGACGACATCGAGCTCGACGGTCTGTCACGCGACACGCTCGACATGTTCGGCCTCTGAGCTCGGGTCGTCTCGCGCCCACATGGGGTGCAGGACGTCCCGAGGTCAGACGACCCGAGCGGCGTGCTGAGCTCGGGTCGCCTCGCGCCCACATGGGGTGCGAGACGACCCGGGAACAGATGACCCGAGAACGGACGGAGTCAGCCGCGGGCGGCGGCGAAGCCCTGGTCGAGGTCCGCGATGATGTCCTCGACGTCCTCCAGGCCGACCGACAGGCGGATGAGGCCGGGGTTCACGCCAGTCGTCACCTGCTCCTGCTCGGTGAGCTGGCTGTGGGTGGTCGACGCGGGGTGGATGACGAGCGAGCGGACGTCGCCGATGTTGGCGAGGTGGCTGTGCAGCGTCAGCGCCTCGACGAACTTCTTGCCGGCCTCGCGGCCGCCCTCGATGATGAACGCCGGCACCGAGCCGGCGCCTCGCGGGGCGTACTGCTGGGCCCGGGCCTGGTACGGGCTGGAGGCCAGGCCCGCGTACGCCACCGACTCGACCTGGTCATGGCCCTCCAGGTACTCGGCGACGGCCTGCGCGTTGGCGACGTGGCGGTCCATGCGCAGCGACAGCGTCTCGATGCCCTGGATCAGCAGGAAGGCGTTGAACGGCGAGATGGCGGCGCCGATGTCGCGCAGCAGCTGCACGCGGGCCTTGATGACGTACGAGCCCGGGCCGAGGGCGGGCCAGTACGCCAGGCCGTGGTAGCTGGGATCGGGCTCGGTGAACTGCGGGAACTTGTCGCTGGCCGAGAAGTCGAAGGCGCCGCCGTCGACGATCGCGCCGGCGATCGCCGTGCCGTGACCGCCCAGGAACTTGGTGGCCGAGTGCACCACGATGTCGGCGCCGTGGGCGAGGGGCTGGATCAGGTACGGCGTGGCGATCGTGTTGTCGACGATCAGCGGCACGCCGTTGGCGTGCGCCAGGTCCGACACGGCCCTGATGTCCAGGATGTCATTCTTGGGGTTGCCGATGGTCTCGGCGTAGAACGCCTTCGTGTTCGGGCGCACGGCCGCGGCCCACGCGTCGAGGTCGTCGGGGTCGTCCACGAAGGACACCTCGATGCCCAGCTTGGGCAGCGTGTAGTGGAAGAGGTTGTAGGTGCCGCCGTACAGGGCGGCGGAGCTCACGATGTGGCTGCCGGCCTCCGCCAGGTTGAGGATCGCGAAGGTCTCCGCTGCCTGACCGGACGACACCACGAGCGCTCCGGGCAGCCCGACGGCGGTGTCGGGGGCGCCCTCCAGGCTGGCGATCCGGGCCTCCACCACACCCTGCGTGGGGTTCATGATCCGCGTGTAGATGTTGCCGATCTCCGCCAGGGCGAAGAGGTTGGCCGCGTGGTCGCTGTCGCGGAACTGGTACGCGGTCGTCTGGTAGATCGGCGTGGCGCGGGACCCGGTGGTCGGGTCGGCCTCGGCGCCGGCGTGGATCTGACGGGTGGCGAAGCCCCAGTCGTCGGTCATGTTCGCTCCTCGATGTGCTCGTCAGCGGGCCAGGGACCTCGTCGTCCCGGCCGAGGCCGCAGCATAGC
>JAEZAI010000613.1 GCA_023427825.1 Actinomycetes bacterium | reverse complement strand
CCCCAACGCCACGCCTCGGCAAGGAGCATGACGAACAGCGGAGTGGCGTCCGCCGAGCCGTAGTACACCTCGCCCCATCCGCCGGAGCGACGTACCACCTCACCTCGACGCACCTCGTGGAGGATGCGTCCGGGCTGCTCCGCCGTCGCAGGCACCTCTCGGCGACCCTGGCGTGCCGCCAGCGCTTCGAGCACTCCGACGGCCAGCTCGGTGCCCAGCGGGAGCGACTGCCACGCCGCGATGATCGAGTCCCGACCGAAGAGGGCCAGGAACCACGGCGAGCCTGCGGCGACGATCGGCCGGTCCGGCGAGTCCGGATCGTCCAGGAGGAGCGTGCGGAGGTCGGCGACGCCGCGCCGGACCTGTACGCCCAGGTCCCGCGGCGCCGTCCTGATCGCGGGATCGGCCCCGGCCAGGGATCGGGCGGTGGCGCTGGTCGGAGTCGGCGACGGTGGATCCGCCTCGTCCTGCTCCAGCAGCGGTACGAACTCGAACCGGACCTCCGCCCGGCCCCGCGGTCCGAGCGGTACGTCCACCACGAGCCCCTCGGGGGTCACGGTGTGCCCCACCGGGGCTGCGATCTGGACCGCCCGTCCGAAGCCGTCGTGTTCGTAGCGCAGCTCGATCCCGGTCGGAACCGGTTCCACCGCCACGTGACGGTGGCTGCCCTGGGTCCCCTGCTTCACGTCGAAGACGTCCGCGAAGTCGGCGTCGACCTCCAGCGACAACCTGGCCACGAGCGGCAGCGGTTCGAGGTGTTCGATCCCGATGGTCAGCGACAGCTGCTCGCCGAGTTGCAGCGTGGAGGTGATCGCCAGGTTGGGCCGTACATCCGGGCCGACGTACCCGACGGCGGTCAGCGTGGTCGGCTGGTGATCGTGGTCCAACAACCGGATCGACCGACCGTCGACATGTACGTCGAGCGCGGACAGGAGCCGGGTGTCCCCGGCGAAGTACCCGGCGTGGTCCTGTGGCCGCACGGTGCCCGCCGGTGAGCACACGACGAAGCTCGTGCCGGCGACCAGGGTGACCGACGGTGGCGGCTCCTCCGCCCGCTCCGCGTCGTAGCCGTAGGCGCCGGCTGCATCGGCCATCACGGTCACGTACCCCGTCCGTCCCCCGGCGAACGATGACGTCGCCCGACGCCCCCGAGTAGGGCGCCCCCGGGTGGGACGCCCCCGTCGGGTGGGACCGTGCGGAGCTCCGGGAGCGACCGCTCGATCACAGGAGCTGCCGGTAGAGGCGGAGGTGCTCCTCCACCATCCGATCGACGGAGAAGCGCTCGACCGCGGACCGTCGGCACGCCGCCCGGTCGATCTCACCCACCCGGCCCAGCGCATCTGCAAGGCCAGTCCGGTCGCGGACGAACCCGGTCGTCCCGTCGTCGACGATCTCGGGCGCGGCCCCGCACGGCGTCGTGACGACAGGGGTCCCGCAGGCGAGCGCCTCGGTCATCACCAGGCCGAACGGCTCCGGCCACGAGATCGGGTTGATGAGCGCCATCGCGCCGCCGAGGAGTCGGTGCTTCTCCTCGGGGTCGACCTCACCCCGCCATTCCACGTCGTCGCCGAGCTGAGGTGCGACCTCCCGATCGAAGTACTCCAGCTCCTCCGGGTCCGCGCACTTCCCGGCCAGCACCAGTGGCACCCGCGCCCGGCGCGCGATCGCGATCGCGTCGGCGGCGCCCTTCACCGCCGCCATCCGGCCGAGGAACAGTGCGTACCCGCCGTCGCCGGCACCGACCGGGATCGAGCCGACATCGATCCCGTGGTGGATGACCGCTGCGATCGGGACCCCGGCTGCCGCGCCCATGGCCGCCTGCGACCTGGAGATCGCTACCACGGCGGCGTGGTCGGCGACGCGCCGAAGCACCTCCGAGACGCTCGGGTCGAACGGCCCGTGGTTCGTCACCACGAGCCGGTCCGCGCCAGGCGCCACCAGCGCTCCGATCGACGTGTGGTCGTGCACGACGTCGACCCCCATCTCGTCCATGAAGCGGTACCCCGCCAAGGCGTGTGCCGCCTCGAACGTGCCGAAGCCCATCGGGCGGGGCGGCTGGTCGAAGCAGGATCCGAGGTCACCCGCGGTGCGGGAGTCGCCGGTCGCGAAGAGTGCAACCTCGATCCCCGCCCCGACGAGTCCTTCCGCGAGGAGGTGCACGATCTGCTCCGTTCCGCCGTACGAACGGGGCGGTACGGAGCACCACGGGGGTGCCAGCAGTCCGACGCGCATCCTGACCTCCAGCCCGCCCGCCACGGGACCCGCAGCGGATCCGTCGGGTACGGGTACGAGCCGGTTACCCCAGTGGGCGCTGCTCGAAACCGGCCCCGTCGGTGGTCCGCAAGCACCCGCGTCGCCCGTAACGAAGCGGCCCTCCCGAGCGATCACGCACGGGCGAGACGGCGCCCGGCGTCAGACCACGGCGTCGCCCTCGCCCCACTTCACGAGCGCCGCGACGACGGGCTCCGCGATGCCCTTGAGCTGCAGCGTCCGCTCGCCCGACACCGGCACGCCCGGGGCGGCAGCGATGGTGTCGTGGGTGGCCAACACCTCGCCGGCGCCGGCGGCCGCCGCCACCCTCGCGGCGCGGGTGACCGCAGAGCCGAAGTAGTCCGAGTCCCGCGACGTCGCCTCCCCGACGTGCAGCCCGATGCGGACGTTCAGGGCGAAGCCGTGCTCGGCCCGGTGCCGCGCCAACGCCCGCTGGATCGCGATCGCGCACTGCAACCCGTCGTCCGCGCCGGCGAACGCCACGAAGAATCCGTCGCCTCCGTGCTTGATCTCCTCGCCGCGCCATCGTTCGAACTCGGCCCGAAGCGTGCGGTCGTGCCAGCGCAGCAGCGGTTCCCACGCGGCGTCGCCCATCGCCTCGGAGAGCCGCGTCGACTCGACGATGTCGGAGAACATGAACGCCCGCACCGTCCGGATGCTCTCGTGGTTCGCGGGTGCGACGTCCAGGTCGACGGCCACCCCGAACTCGTCGGCGAGGCGCTCGGCGGCCCTGAGCTCCAGACGCGCGCCAGCGGCGTCGCCGTCGACGTTCAGCGCCCGGGCCAGCAGCACCCGGGTCTGCGCCGCCTCGTACGGGGCATCGAGCTCGCTCCACATTCGGACACCCTCCCGCAATGCCGTGATCGCTGCGTCGGTGTCTCCTCGGCGGAGTGACAGCTGGCCGCGTGCGACCTTCGCGGCGGCTGCCGGACCGAGGGTGTCGAACCGTCGGGCGAGCTCCTCCATCTCGGCGACGGCCTCCGCCGCCGCAGCGTCGTCACCCACGGCGAGGCACGCCGTGACGTACACGGGGAGCAGGAACACCCGACGCTCGCGCGCCACGAAGCCCGGATCGGCGAGCGCCCGGCTCAGGCTGCGCGCCGCCGCCCGTGGGTCCCCCTGGGCCAGCAGCAGGCGCCCTCGGCCCGGCTGACCGTCGTCGCCCAGCGCGATCGCCTCCGCCAGTGCCTCCTCCGCGCCGTCCAGGTCACCTCGGCGCACGCGTATCTCGACCAGCTCGCTGTAGCCCCAACCTGCGCTGTAGCGGTTGATGTCGAGGAGCTCCTCGCACGCCTGGAGGACCCGCCGCTCCGCCTCGGCGAGCTTGCCGTGGAGGCGGTCGATCTCGCCCTGGTGGAACCGGCACAGCCCGGTGTAGCCGGCGATCGACTCGCGCTCGCAGTAGCGGGTCGAGACCTTCGTCCACTCGGTGGCCCGCCCCCAGTCGCA
>JAEZAI010000559.1 GCA_023427825.1 Actinomycetes bacterium | reverse complement strand
CACGGCGACCGTGCTCATGGCCCCCGGCGACCCGCGATCGGGCACCGGGTGGGCCGCCGCGCCCGGTGCCACGAGCGCGGTCGACAGCAGGCAAGCCGCGACGAGTGCGGCCGACGACCTGCGACGGGTGAGCGGCATGCCACCCGATTCGGCGCAGCGGTCCCGATGTTGAGCGATCCGCCACCACGCCGTCCGAACGGACGGCCGCTCGGCCGGGTGCGAACCTCCCGGCCACCTGGGAGTGAGGCTCTACACTCTGCGCCATGTCCGAACGGGGCCTGACCCATCTCGATCCCCTCGGCCGTGCCCGCATGGTCGACGTCACCCCGAAGGAACCGACCCACCGGCGGGCCATCGCCCGTGGCCGGGTCAACATGAGCACGGAGACCACGTCGCTGGTGGCCCGCGGGGCGATCAACAAGGGCGACGTGCTGTCGGTCGCCCGGGTCGCCGGCATCCAGGCCGCCAAGCGGGCGTCGGACCTGATCCCGCTGTGCCACCCGGTGCTGGTGGGCGCGGTGCTCGTGAACTTCCGGATCGAGGACACGTTCATCGAGGTCGAGGCCAGCGTGGAGACCGTGGACCGCACGGGCGTCGAGATGGAGGCGCTGACGGCCGTCAACGTCGCCTGCCTGACGATCTACGACATGTGCAAGTCGGTCGACCGCTCGATGGTGATCTCGGACGTCGCCCTGTGGGAGAAGACCGGGGGTCGCTCCGGCGTGTACCGCCGCGACGACGATCTCCTGGCCGACCTCGAGGGCATCTGAGGCCTCGAGGGCATCTGAGGCCCGTCGCCGACACGTTCCGTGTCGATGGTGCATCGGCCGCGATCCCAGCGCTGGCGCGGGATCCGGAAATGACATCGGTGGAGTTCGTCAAGGACTTGTAACAGAAGTCGCGGGAACGTTAGATTTCTCCTCGAGTTGCCGTCCGCGCCCGCCCCCTCCGGGGATGGACCGGACGTGTCCCGAGGTCCCGTCGAAAGGCCTGTTCCCCCTCTCATGAGCGTCTCCACCCTGGTCCTGCTCGGTCTCGCCGTCGTCTGGGCGATCGTCCTGCTGCCGGAAGCTCTCAAGCGCATCTCCAAGGCGCGCAGCGGGGACAGCATCCGCTCCTTCAACTCGCACCTCTCCTCGCTGCAGCGGCCCGCTGCCTCGGGGAGCAACGTGATCGAGCTGCGCTCGCCGCAGCGCCAGGCCCGTCCGGCCGGCGCCCGCCCCGCCGGTCGTCCGGCGTCCGGCCCGGCCCCCGTGTCGCCCGCGGTGCGCCGCCGTCGGCAGGAGGTCCTCACGGTCCTCGGCTCCGCCAGCGTGCTGACACTGCTGTGCTCGGTCGCCTTCGGCGGTCCGTTCCTGCTGCTGTTCCTGCTCTCGGCCGCCCTGCTCGTCGCCTACGTGGTGGCGCTCTACCAGGTGACCAACGCGCCGATGGCGACCGCCCGTGACCCCTACGGGATGCCGGCGACCGCGCCGGTCCGGCGGACCGCCGACGTGCACGGCGTGCGGGTCAGCCCGATGAGCGCCCGCAGCGTCGCCAACTGAGCCTCGGCTGCGTCCGGCGGCCCCGGTGACGGACCACGCCGCCGCCCCGATGTCGGCGTCCCTCGCCGAGCGCATCGACGACGTCCGGGCCTCGCTCGCCGCGGCCAACGACGCCCGCGAGGTCGCCCTGCCGGGCTGTCGTGCGGTCATCCGGCTCTGCGGCAGCTCGATCAAGGCCGTCCACCGGCTGCAGTTCGAACGGGCCTCCCAGCTCGCCGCGGACGCCGAGACCGAGCTGCGGGCCGTGCAGGCGGCGCTCGCCGACCACCCGGCCATCGAGCACGCCGGCTTCCTGCACGACGCCGAGAAGGAGTACGTCGAGGCCCGCGCCGTACGGGCCTTCGTCGACGGCGAACAGCTGCCGTCCGCGCAGGAACTGGGGGTCGGCGGCGCTGCGTACCTGCGGGGCCTCGCCGAGGCGGCGAGCGAGCTCCGGCGACACCTCCTGGACCGCCTGCGCGACGGCGACGTCGAGCGGGCCGAGGAGCTGCTCGGCCTCATGGACGACACGTACGACGCGCTCAGCACGGTCGACTTCCCCGACGCCGTCACCCACGGCCTGCGCCGCACGCTGGACGCCCTCCGCGCCGTCCTCGAGCGCAGCCGGGGCGACCTCACGAGCGCCGTCCTCCAGCACCGCCTGCAGCGGGCGATCGAGCCGGACTGAGCCGCTCCGGTCTCGTCTGTAGTCGTGGTCGCGGGGCCGCTACACTGCCTGACCCTGCGGGGGTGTAGCTCAGCTGGCTAGAGCGCCTCGGTCGCATCGAGGAGGTCGTGGGTTCGACTCCCATCACCTCCACCGCAGACAGGAGCCCCGACCTCGGTCGGGGCTCCGTCGCGTCCGGTGCGCGCCCGCGCCGTCGGGCGATCCCGGTCATCGGAACCGACGGTGCGCCCCACGGGCGACCGCCGCGGCGTTCCGGCAGACTGACGGGCCGGCAGCGGACGTGGGGGCGACCATGAGGACGAGGGCGACGCCCCTGGCGGGGACCGGGTCGGCGTCGGTGGTGCGGGGGCCGGTGCTGCTGTGGGCCGTGCTGTTGGGGACCGTGCTGCTG
>JAEZAI010000558.1 GCA_023427825.1 Actinomycetes bacterium | reverse complement strand
AGCCCGGGCGGGACCTGCAGGACCGTGACACCGGGGCCGAGGGCCAGCGCCTCGGCGGCGGCCTCCAGGACCTCACCGCCGGTGGCGGGTCGCGGCCGGACCGGCGGTCGACGGCCGAGCATCCGGTCGGGCGAGGCGACCCGCAGCATGGTGGGCAGCCGGCCGGCCCAGCGCCACGCCGCCCACCGGCACAGGTCGATCACGTCGGGGTCCGGGCCCTCGCCGGAGACCTTGGCGATCGGCTGCAGTCGCACGTCGGCCGGCGGGTCCGAGTCGGCGTCGAGCACCCAGCCCGCCACTCGGCGGCCGTGGAACGGCACGCGCACCATGGTCCCGACGCGCACTCGGTCCCCGAGGGCGTCGGGGACCGAGTAGTCGTACGGACGATCCACGGCGGGTACGTCCACGAGCACGGTCGCGGACCGTGTGTGGCCGTCGGTCGCCGACCGGGTGCGGCCCCCGGTCGCGCCGTCGCGACGGGTGGCCGGCGCCGGCTCGGGCGGGAACAGCGTCCCGCCGTCGTCGGGTGCGGCGGGGACCGTCAGAGGCCCAGCGCGGACTTGAGGTCGTCCACGCGGTCGAGCTGCTCCCACGTGAAGCCGTCGCCGGTCCGGCCGAAGTGGCCGTACGCGGCGGTCTGGCGATAGCGCGGCCGGCGCAGGTCCAGGTCGCGCACGATGGCGGCCGGCCGGAGGTCGAAGACCTGCCGGACCGCGGCGTCGAGCTTCTGGGGATCCACCGCGTTGGTGCCGAAGGTCTCGACCAGGATCGACACCGGGTGGGCGACGCCGATGGCGTAGGCCACCTGCACCTCGCACCGGCTGGCGGCGCCGGCGGCGACCACGTTCTTGGCCACCCAGCGGGCGGCGTAGGCGGCCGAGCGGTCCACCTTGGACGGGTCCTTGCCGGAGAAGGCACCGCCGCCGTGGCGGGCGGCACCGCCGTAGGTGTCGACGATGATCTTGCGGCCGGTCAGGCCGGCGTCGCCCACGGGGCCACCGATGACGAAGCGGCCGGTCGGGTTGACGAAGACCTCGTAGTCGTCATCCGCGAACTGCTCGGGGACGACCGGGCGGATCACGTGCTCGATCAGGTCGGGTCGGATCTCGCTGTCGCGGTCGATGCCGTCGTTGTGCTGCGTGGAGATGAGCACGGTCTTGAGGCCGACGGGCTTGCCGTCCTCGTACTCGAAGGTGACCTGCGTCTTGGCGTCGGGACGCAGGTACGGCAGGGTGCCGGCCTTGCGGATCTCGGCGAGGCGCTCGGCCATGCGGTGCGCCAGGTGGATGGGCAACGGCATGAGCACGTCGGTCTCGTCGCAGGCGAAGCCGAACATCATCCCCTGGTCGCCGGCGCCCTGCTTGTCGAGGATGTCCTCCTCGCCGGCGGCGCCGGAGCGCACCTCCTCGGAGTCGGTCACGCCCTGGCCGATGTCGGGCGACTGCTCGTCGATCGCGACCATGACGCCGCAGGTGTGGCCGTCGTAGCCGAAGCTCTCGCGGTCGTAGCCGATGTCGCAGATGGTCTCGCGGGCGATCGACGGGATGTCCACGTAGGCCGACGTGGTGATCTCACCGGCGACGATGCACAGGCCGGTCGTCACCATCGTCTCGCAGGCGACGCGGGCGGCCGAGTCCTGCTCCAGGATCGCGTCGAGGATGGAGTCGGAGATCTGGTCCGCCATCTTGTCGGGATGCCCCTCGGTCACGGACTCCGAGGTGAACGTCCACCTGCTCATGTCATCTCCTCATCTGAACGCCCTGCCGGGTGCAGGACGGCTGTCACTCGGTCCAGGACCGCACGCGCCACATCGCGCTTGTGGGCGAAAGGCACATGATGTTGGTCGCCGTCGTCGCCGATGATCAAGACCTCGTTCGTGTCGTGCTCGAAGCCCACGCCGGGCGCGCTGACGTCGTTCGCGACGAGGAGGTCGGCGCCCTTGCGCTCCAGCTTCTCGCGTGCGTTGGCCACCACGTCGGCCGTCTCGGCGGCGAAGCCGACTAGCACCTGACCGGGGGGCTTGACCTCGCCCAGCGCCGCGAGCACGTCGACGGTGGGCGTGAGCTCGACGACCGGCACGCCGTCGCGCTTCTTGAGCTTGTCGGTGGCCACGTCGACCGGCGTGAAGTCGGCGACCGCGGCGGCCATCACGACCACGTCGCACGCGGGGGCGACGGCCACGACGGCCTTGTGCAGCTCGGCGGCGGTGTCCACGCGCACCCGCTCGATGCCCGCGGGCACCGACAGGTCGGTGGTGGTGACCAGCGTGACGTCGGCGCCGCGGGCCGCGGCCTCCTCGGCGATGGCGTGGCCCTGCTTGCCCGAGGAGCGGTTGCCGATGAAGCGGACCGGGTCGATCGGCTCCCGCGTGCCGCCCGCGGTGACCAGGACCTTGAGGCCCGCCATCGGTCCCGATGGAGCGCCCGACCCGCCGGCCGGATCGGCGCCGGAGACGGCGGTGCCGGCCAGGACGGCCTCGGCCGCCGCCACGATCGACGCCGGCTCGGCCAGCCGACCGGCGCCCACGTCGCCGCCGGCGAGCCGTCCGGACTCGGGTTCGACCACGTAGGTGCCGCGGGAGCGCAACAGGGCCAGGTTGTCCTGGACCGCCGGGTGCTCCCACATCTCGGTGTGCATGGCCGGGCACACCAGGACCGGGGCCCGGGTGGCGATGAGGATGTTCGTCAGCAGGTCGTGGGAGTAGCCGTGGGCGTAGGCCGAGAGGAGGCGAGCGGTCGCCGGCGCCACGACGACCAGATCGGCCGACTGGCCGATGCGCGTGTGCGGGATGGGGTCCGAGCCGTCCCACAGCGTGCGCTGCACCGGCTCGGA
>JAEZAI010000216.1 GCA_023427825.1 Actinomycetes bacterium | reverse complement strand
GCAGTATTCCGGCCGGGGGAACGCTGCGCAACCGGTCCGGGGTACGACTGGTCACTCAGTGCAGGGTGACCCCGCACTCCCGCGCCGCCCATCGCTCGACCTGCGAGCTCGTCGTCGACAGCTCCTCGAGACGCCGGTTCAGCTGGTCCCGGTCCTGCTCGACGACGGCAGCGTCGCCCTGTCCCTGCTGGCCGGCCCCCGGAACGGCGCTGCGATCGGCGGCCAGGAGCTCCACGATCTCCTCGACCGCCTCGGCCAGGTCGCGCATCTGGGGACGGATGTCGTCGGGTGCGCCGTCGGCCAGCTCGGCGAACTGCTGGGCCGCCGTCCTGGCCTTGCCGAGGTCCTGCGACTCGAGCGCGGAGGTGAGTGCGTCCATGTCCGCGTTCCTGCTCAGGTCGTCGCAGAACGACGGTCGTCCGTCACTGCAGGCGGCTGAGGTGAATCCCGTCACCACGACGACCAAGGCACCCGCGGCGCGGCGCGGCATCGCCGTCCGGCGCGCCCCCGATCGGCTGTGGCGGTAGGGCACGTCCAGGTCAGCCGCGGGCGGCCTCGGCCAGCGAGCGGATCTCGCTCACGGCGTGGGCCTGACCCTCGGGATCCCGGAACAGCGCGCTCCCGGCGATGAACACGTTGGCGCCTGCTGCGGCCGCCCCCGACACCGTGGAGGGGCCGATCCCGCCGTCGACCTCGAGGTCGATGTCGCGGCCGGACATCTCGATCATCGCCCGGACCTCGGCCACCTTGGGCTCCATGGTCGCGATGTAGTCCTGGCCGCCGAAGCCGGGGTTCACCGTCATCACCAGGATCTCGTCGACCAGGTCGAGCACGTGCTGGACGGCGACCGCCGGCGTGGCCGGGTTCAGCGCGACGGCGGGCGAGGCGCCCAGGTCACGGATGAGCCCGAGCGTCCGGTGCAGGTGCGTGCACGCCTCGGCGTGGACGATGAGCAGCTCGCAGCCCGCCTCGACGTAGCGGGGGAGCAGCTCGTCGGGGTTCACGACCATCAGGTGCGCCTCGAACGGCACGTCCACGAGCGGCCGGCACGCCGCGATGACGTCGGGCCCGAACGTGAGGTTGGGCACGAACACGCCGTCCATGACGTCCCACTGGATGCGGTCCACGCCCGCCTTCTCGAGGGCCTGGCACTCCTCGCCCAGCCGGGAGAAGTCGGCGGGGAGGACGGACGGGACGATCTGGATCTGCGGCGCGGACATGGGCAGCCCTCGGGTCGGCGAGCTCGGGTGGGATCGCGCCCGAGCGTACCGGTCCTATCGTGCGGCCATGGATCCCGGCCTCGACTCGTCCGAGCGCGTGGTCGACGTCGAGCGGCTGGTCGTCGGCGGCGCCGGCCTGGGTCACGAGCCCACGGGACGCGTGGTCATGGTCGAGGGCGCGCTGCCCGACGAGCGGGTCCGGGTCCGCCTCGTCGACGAGCGACCGCGGATGTCGATGGCCGTGATCGACACGGTGCTCGACCCGTCGCCCGATCGGGTGCCCCCGCCGTGTCCCGAGCTCGCCCGCGGCTGCGGCGGCTGCGACCTGCAGTACGCCACCCCGGCGGCCCAGCCCCGGCTCAAGGCCGACATCGTGCGCGACTCGCTGGCCCGCGCCGTGAGGGCCGGTCGGATCGGCGAGGTGCCCGTGACCACCGGTGCCGCCCTGGGGCCGTGGCGGTACCGCACCACCGTGCGCTGCGCGGTCGACGGCGACCGGCTCGCGTTCCGCGAGCGCCGCTCCGACGCGCTGCTGGCCGTGGGGGACTGCCCGGTGGCGCACGAGCTCGTGGCGGAGGTGATCCGCGACGGCCGGTTCCCCGATGCCGACGAGGTGACCGTGCGCGCCGGTGTGCGGACCGGCGAGCGCATGGCCGTGGTCGCACCCTCGGCCGCCGGCGTGGTCGCCGATGGGCACGTGCCGGAGGGTGTCCGCGTCGTCGGCATGGACGAGCTCCGCAGCGGCCGCCGGGCCTGGTTCCACGAGGAGATCGATGGCCACCGCCTCCGCATCTCCGCGCTGTCGTTCTTCCAGTCGGGCCCCGAGGGTGCCGAAGCGCTCGTCGCTGCGGTGCGTCGCGCGCTCGGCGAGCTCGAACCCTCGACCCGCCTGGTCGACCTCTACGGCGGCGTCGGTCTGTTCGCGGTCGCGCTCGGCACGGAGCGCCCCGTGCTGGTGGAGCGCTCTGCATCGTCGGTGGCCGACGCCCGGGTCAACCTCGACGGCCGTGGCGCCACGATCGTGCGTTCCGCCGTCGAGCGCTGGCGCCCGTCGGCGGCCGACGTGGTGGTGGCCGATCCCGCCCGTGCCGGCCTGGGTCGGGAGGGCGTGCGGGCCGTCGCCGCCACCGGCGCGGAGCGGGTCGCGCTGGTGAGCTGCGACGTGGCGTCGCTGGTGCGCGACGTGGAGCTGCTCGCCGGGTCCGGGTACCGGGCGACCGGCATCGAGGTCGTCGACATGTTCTCCAACACGCACCACGTGGAGGCCGTCACCGCACTGGTCCGGTCATGACCGTCCGTGGCGACACGCTGCACGGATCCGCTCGCCACCTCGTCGCGGCGGTGGTGCTGTTGCTGTGCGTCGGGTGTTCCGACGACGGCGATGACGGCGGCGCCTCGTCGGCCACGGTGACCACCGCGGCGGAGTGCGCAACGGCGGTGGCACCGGCGAGCCTCGGGATCGACGTGGTGGGGGAGCGGCCCCACGACCCGGCGGCGTTCACGCAGGGCCTGCTCGTCGTCGGTGACGACCTGTACGAGAGCACGGGGTTGGAAGGGCGTTCGACGGTGCGGCAGGTCAACCCTGCGACGGGCGAGGTGCTGCGCTCGACCGACCTCGATCCGGAGCTGTTCGGGGAGGGGCTCACCACGCTGGACGACGACCAGCTCGTGCAGCTCACCTGGAAGGACGGCCGGGCGCTGGTGTGGGACCGCGAGGAGCTGAGCCTGGTCGGAGAGCACCGCTACGAGGGTGAGGGCTGGGGCATCACCACCCTGGACGACGGGCGGCTGGTCATGAGCGACGGCTCCGACACCCTGACGGTGCGCGACCCCGACGACTTCTCCGAGCTCGAGCGGTGGGAGGTCACTCGACAGGTCGGCCCGGCGGACCAGCTGAACGAGCTGGAGTGGGATGGCGAGCACGTCTGGGCCAACCGCTGGAAGACCGACGAGATCGTCCGCATCGACCCCGTGTGCCACCGGGTCGACGCGGTGGTGGACGCGTCCGAGCTGACGGCGCGGGCGGAGGAGCTGGCCTCGCCCGACGAGCCCATCGACGTGCTCAACGGCATCGCGCTCCTCCCCGGCACCGACCGGTTCCTGGTCACGGGCAAGCAGTGGCCGGTCACCTTCGAGGTGCGGTTCGTGCCGACCTGACCGTCGGCGGTCCGGGACTCCGGTGCTACCTTTCGCGACCAGCCGGCACCGGGGGGATCGTCGACATGGTCAAGCCAGTCCTTCGTCCGCACGACGAGGCGATGTACGGGGAGCAGTCGATCTCCTGGCAGGTGAACCGCCACTGGTTCCCGCTGATCGGTGGCGCCCGCGCTGCGATCCTCCAGGTCTGCGATCCTCGGGTGGCGGCGGGGGTGGCGTCCTACAGCACGTTCAAGACGGACCCGTTCGGCCGGCTCGACCGCACGCTCGACGCCATG
>JAEZAI010000505.1 GCA_023427825.1 Actinomycetes bacterium | reverse complement strand
GCCACAGCCCGTTGTGGCGGTAGCGGGCGAACCCGTCCTCGACGTCCTCCCGGAACAGCTCGAGCCCGTCGCGTCGACCGAGGTCCCGGTAGCAGATGCCGAGCGCGGGTCGGAACGCCTCGATGTCGGGGGCGGCCTCCACGACCGCGACCAGGAGGTCGACCAGCTCGTCCACGCGGCCCTGGGCCCGGCGGATCTCGAAGAGGTGGGACGCGTAGACCTCGCTCACGTCGGGCATGCCGGCGTCCTGGCCGACCTGGTGCGTGCGCTCCATGAGCTGCTCGGCCTCGTCCACCCGTCCCTCGATCAGGTGCGAGTTGATGGCGACGAACCCGCCGATCCACTCCAGGAGCCGCTGCCCGGTGGCGGCCGCGGCGGGCATCACCTGCGGGACGAGCTGCTGGAACAGCTCGGCGTCGCCGCTCTCGAGGGCGACGATGCTGTAGGAGTTCACGGCCCAGAACCACTCGACCGGGTCGGCCAGCTCCTGCGCCAGCTCGTAGTGCTCCTTGGCGACGGCGAGTCGGTCGTCGAGGAACCAGGGCAGCCGGTGGACCAGCTCCCACGACCGGAGCAGGTAGGCGAGCGTCGCGGGCTGACCGAGCCGCCGGCCCATGGCCACCGCCTCGTCCGACAGCGCGAGCCGGGCCTCGGGGTCCTCGCCGAAGCCGAGCTCCACCGCGGTCGTGGCCAGCAGCTTGGCCGCCGCGGGATGGTCGTCCCCGCCGAGCGCGGCCCGGGCCTCCTGCAGCTCCTCGATCCGGTCCGGGTCGACCGATCCGCTCGTCGACCAGAACCCGCGGAAGTTCGCCAGCGCCACCTCGGCCTGGAGCTCCGAGGTGCCGAGCTCGCGGGCCAGGCCGCCGGCGCGACGGAGCGTGTCGCCGAACCCGCTCATGCCCGCGTCGCGCTGCGCCACGCCCAGGCCGAGCAGCAGCTCGCACAGCAGGCGGACGTCGGGGTCGATCTCGTCGGCCATGTGGAGCGCGTGCTCGTACCAGCGCACCGCCTCGCCGGGGGCGAGCTGCGCGTCGGCTCGCCGGGCGGCCTCCCGGGCCCAGGCGATGGCGGACGGCGTGGTCATGCGGTCCCGACCCTCGTAGGCGTGGCGGGCGACCTCGGCGACCGCGCCCAGGTCCATGACCTGCTCGGGGTCGCCGCCGACCAGGCGCTGGAGCACCTGCGCCGCCTGGCGGTGCAGCTGCGAGCGACGCAGCGGCGAGAGGTCGCCGTACAGGGTGCGACCGACCAGGCCGTGGGCGAACGTGCACATGCCCGCCTGTCGGGACGGACGCAGCAACCCGGCGGCCGACGCCCGCTCCAGCTCGTCGACCACCACGAGGTCGTCCACGCCGGCGAGCGTGGCGAGCACGCCGGTGTCGAACTCCAGACCGAGCACCGCTGCGGCTGCGAGCACCCGCTCGGCCGTGTCGCCCAGGCGCTGCACGCGCCGGCGCACGACCTCGACCACCGACGAGGGCAGCGTCGACGTCAGCTCCCGGCCCGGTGCCGGCGCGCCCTCGAACACGTCGCGGTCCTCCTCACGAAGATGACGCACCAGCTCGGTCACGAAGAACGGGTTGCCGTCGGTCTCGTCCGCGATGACCTCGGCGATGCGCCGCGCGGGGGCGGGGAGGTCGTGGCCGACCACCTGCTCCACGAGCGTGGCGACGGCGCCGGTGTCCAGGCCGTCGAGGTCCAACGCCGTCAGGCGACCCGCCGCGGTCTGCTCCGCTCGCATGTCGTTGAGCGGGTTGTCGGTCTCGAGCTCACCCCGCCGGTACACGGCGAGCAGCAGCAGCCCGGTCACCGCTTCGTCGGCCAGGAACCGGGCGAGGTGCACGGTCGAGCGGTCGGCCAGGTGGAGGTCGTCGAGCACGATCACCACCGGGCGGGCCGACGCCACGTCCTGCAGCAGCCCGGCCACGGCGCGGAACAGCCGGTAGACCTCGGTCTCGGCGTCGGTCGGCGCCGGCTCCTCGAGCACGCCGAGTCGGGCCGCCAGCTCGGGGACCAGCCGCCCGAGCTCGGCGCCGTGCTCGCTGACGTGCTCGGCCAACACGCTCGAGTCCACGTGGGTGACCAGGTGGCCGAGCGCGTCCCGGAAAGGACCGAACGGCACCGGCAGCTCCTCGCGCGCCCGGCCGACCAGCACCACCGCGCCCCGATCGTGGGCCAGGCGGGCCAGGTCCTCGGCCACGCGGCTCTTGCCCACGCCCGACTCGCCGGTCAGGGCCACGACGTGGCTGTGGCCCTCCTCCACCGACGCGAGCACCTTGTCGAAGCTCGCCACCTCTGGGGTGCGGCCGACCAGCGGTTCGGTGCTCAGCGAGCTCGGCCACCGCAACGGGATCTCGCTCTGGGCGAGCGAGCGCCACTCGACCCGTCGGGCGGGGACGGGGTCGGGCAGGCCCTTGAGCTCGTGCTCGACGAGGTCGCCGTACTCGAGTGCGACCGAGCGTCCGGCCAGCAGGCGGACGAGCTCGACCGCCACGATCCCCCGGGCGGGGGCGATGGCGCAGAGGCGGGCGGCCTCGACGACCGGCTCGCCGTACCAGTCACCGGCATCGAACTCGACGTCGCCGGCGCTCAGGCCGATGCGGAGCTCGATGGGTTCGGGGAAGCGACGGTCGACGTGGTCCATTCGCCGCTGGATGGCGACCGCCGCGCCCAACGCGCTGGTGGCGTTGGGGAACACGGCCATGATCCCGTCGCCGAGCGACTTGATCTGC
Source organism: Actinomycetes bacterium (assembly GCA_023427825.1). Taxonomy (GTDB): domain Bacteria; phylum Actinomycetota; class Acidimicrobiia; order Acidimicrobiales; family Microtrichaceae; genus Dermatobacter. The sequence continues at coordinate 5,216 of JAEZAI010000505.1, read as the reverse complement.
TCGCCGCCGACCCGTTCCACCTCCTCGCGCAGCAACGTGAAGACCGAGGCGCGGAGCCGGGCGGCCGCGGTCGTGTCCAGGGCGACGCTGATGCGCGTCGAGTCCACCAGGTCGCAGAACATGACGGTGAGGGTCTCGACCGTTCCCCGTGTCCGCGCCTGGCGAGGTCCGGGACCCGTGGCCCTGTCCTCTGCTCCCACGAGATGCGATCGTACGACCACATCGGGCGTCGGGGTACCAGCACATGCCCCACCCACCGGGACCGCTCCACGGACCCCGCCGGGATATGGGGGTCGCGCCCGGACAAGGATTGTCCCGATCCGCCCACATATCCCGCTCGGCCGGCCAGGCTCGGGCGGGCCAGGCCGGGCCGGCCAGGCCGGGGCGGCCGGCGTCAGTGCTTGAAGTGGCGCTCGCCCGTCATCACCATGGCCAGGCCGCGCTCGTCGGCCGCCGCGATGACCTCTTCGTCGCGGATCGAGCCGCCCGGCTGGATCACCGCGGTGACGCCCTGGTCGGCGACCGCGTCCAGGCCGTCGCGGAACGGGAAGAACGCGTCGCTCGCCCCGGCGCCGCCATCGGCACGACCGGCCGCCTTCTGACCGGCGATCTGCGCGGCGTCCACCCGGCTCTGCTGGCCCGCGCCGATGCCGAACGCCTGTCCGTCCTTGACCAGCACGATCGTGTTGGAGGTGACGCGGGCGCAGAGCCGCCAGGCGAACTCGAGGTCCGCCCACTCCTGCTCGGTCGGCTGGCGCTCGGTCACGACCTGCCACTTGGAGCGGTCGACGGTGACGACGTCCTTGGTCTGCACGAGCAGACCGCCGTCGACGCTGCGGACGTCGAGCGGCGGGACGGTCGGCGCGGGCGCGGTCAGGACCCGCAGGTTCCGCTTCTCGAGCAGCACCATGAGCGCCTCGTCGTCGTAGCCTGGTGCGATCACGACCTCGGTGAAGATCGGGGCGAGCGCCTTGGCCATCTCGACCGGCACGGTGCGGTTGACCGCGACGATGCCGCCGAAGGCCGAGGTCGGATCGCACTCGTGGGCCCGGACGTAGGCGGTCGTGATGTCGTCGGCCACCGCCGCGCCGCACGGGTTGGCGTGCTTGATGATGACCGCCGCCGGCTCGTCGCCGAGCGAGTGCACCAGCCGCCAGGCCGCGTCGGCGTCGTAGACGTTGAGGTACGACATCTCCTTGCCGCCGTGCAGCACCGCCGTGTCCCAGCAGCTGTCGCCGGAGAAGGAGTAGCGGGCGCCGACCTGGTGCGGGTTCTCGCCGTAGCGCAGCGGTTGGGCCAGCGTGGCCGACAGGTGCAGCGTGCGCGGCAGCGGCGCGTGCTCCTCCGGCAGCGGCGGCAGCTCGCCGGGGCCCTCGTCGTCGAACCAGGCGACGATCGCGCTGTCGTAGGCCGCGGTGTGGGCGAACGCGTCGCGGGCCAGGCGCCGGCGCGTGGTGGCCGACACCTCGCCGTTCGCCCGCAGCTCGTCGAGCACCGGCCCGTAGTCGGCCGGGTCGACCAGCACGGTCACGTGGGCGTGGTTCTTGGCGGCGCCGCGGACCATGGCCGGGCCGCCGATGTCGATCAGCTCCACCGACGGCTCCGAGCTGAACGGGTAGAGGTTCACGGCGACGAGGTCGATCGGGACCACGCCGTGGGTCTCCATGTCGGCCACGTGGGACGGGTCGTCGCGGTCGGCCAGGATGCCGCCGTGGACCATCGGGTGGAGCGTGACCACACGGTGGCCGAGCATCTCGCCGAAGCCGGTCACCTGCTCGGACGGGATGACGGGCAGCCCGGCGTCGGCCAGGACCTTGGCGGTGCCGCCGCTCGACACCAGCTCCCACCCCAGCTCCACCAGCGCGGCGCCCAGCTCGACGACGCCGGTCTTGTCGTAGGCGGACAGCAGGGCGCGGCGGGGACGGGACTCGGTGCTCATGTTCGTTCGCTCTCTCTCGACTCGGACCCTCGACTCAGGTCGAGGCGCTCGAGACGGTGCGGTCGAACTGCTCGACCCCGTGCTCGAGGATGGATCGGATGGTGTCGGTGTACAGGCGGCGCTCGACGGCCTTGATGCGCTCGTGGAGCGTCGACTCGTCGTCGCCGGGCAGGACCGGGACCGCCTCCTGGGCCAGGATCGGCCCGTCGTCGACGGTCTCGGTGGCCACGTGCACGGTGCAGCCGGTGACCTTGACGCCGTAGGCGAGCGCGTCCCGGACCGCGTGCCAGCCCGGGAAGGCCGGCAGCAGCGCCGCGTGCGTGATGATGATGCGACCCGGCATGGCGGCGAAGGCCGACGGCGCCAGGATCGTGCCCCACCCCGCCATGGCCACCAGGTCGATGCGGTGCTCGGCGAGCTGCTCGATGACCCGGGCGGTGAACGCGTCGCGGTCGAACCCCTCGCCGAAGTCGGTGCGCTCGACGACCACGCACGGGATGCCGTGGCGGGCGGCGACGTCCTCGACCGCGCAGTGGCGGTCGACCATCACCAGGGCGATGGGGAGGCCGTCGGTCGCCATGGCGTCGAGCAGGGTGCCCGAACCGGAGGCGAGGACGGCGAGTCGCATACGCGGGCGAACCTACCAGTCCCCTGTCGGCCGGATTCCAGCCCCCGATCAGCGCCGCTCCCACCGACACTGCCCCGGCCCTTGCCACCGCCCCTGCGGATTCTGACCACCGAGAACTGCGCTCTGGCGTGCTCCCGGTCATGAGAATCGCGAGGGCCGGCGACCGGGGACCGGTCCCCGGTGACAGGGCCGTCGTCGTTCCGGTCGGATCGGGTCATGGACGAGGACGAATTCCGCCGCCTGTCGGCCCGACAGCACGGCACGTTCAGCCTGGCCCAGGTCCGCCGGCTCGGTGCGACCGACGCCACGGTCAACCAGCGGCTCGCGTCCGGTCGGTGGACCCGCCTGCTCCCCCGTGTGTACGGACTGGCGGGACATCGGGACAGCTGGCACCGATCGCTGTGGGCAGCGCATCTCAACGCCGGGGACGACTCGGTCCTGGCCACGCACACTGCCGCCCGGATCCACGGCGCGGAGGAGGCGTTCGCCGGGCGTGTCGAACTGCTCGTGCGCGGTGCCCGCGGCAAGGCACCGCCGGGCGTGACGTGGCGCCGGACGGTCGACCTCGTCGACGACGACATCGTGGTGCTCGACGGACTTCCGCCGCTCACGAGCCCGGCCCGCACGGCGGTCGACATGGCGGCCCTGCTCGGCACCGCCCGCCTGCGCCGCCTGGTCGAGTCGGGCGTCGTCGAGCACCGCTTCACGCTCGTCGAGGTCGGCGCGATCCTCGGCCGGATCCGTCGCTCGGGGAAGCCGGGGGTTCGCCGGATGTGCGACGTGCTCGACGACCTCGGCCCGGGCGAGCGGATGGCCCGATCGGAGCTGGAACGGGTCGGCGACCGTCTCATCGACCTCGCCGGGCTCCCGGCGCCGGTCCACGAGCATCCGCTCCCCAACGAGCGGGGTCGGGTGGGCTTCGTCGACCGATGCTGGCCGCGGGCGAAGTGGATCGTGGAGTTCGACGGCCGGAGCTGGCACGACCGTCGACAGCAGCGGCTGGCCGACGCCGACCGGCGGCTCGAGGCCGCGGCGCTGGGCTACGAGACGAGCCAGATCCTCTGGGAGCACGCCCACGGCGATCCGGAGCGCACCGTCGAGCTGCTGCGATCGATCCACCGGTCGAGGATGGAGCTGCACGCGGGCACCCCAGCGCAGTTCTCATGACCGGGAGCACGCCCCAGCGACGTTCCCGGTGGTCAGAATCGCATCAGGCGGTGGCGGCCAGGTCGAGGAGGATCGACTCGAGCTCGTAGAACTCCGGCCGGGGGCCGTTGTCGCCGTCGAACCAGTCGTCGGGGTACAGCACCACCGCCGAGCCCGACGCGAGGTCGACGGCGAAGCTGCCCGACACCGCGTCGAGGCCGACCCGATCGGTGTGCACCGCGGAGTCCTCCCGGGTGCAGGGGCACAGCGGCATCAGTCCGATGCCGTAGATCCAGTCGCCCTCGGCGCCCGAGAACGCGCTCATGGCCTGCACCGACTCGGGCGAGACGCCGTCGGTCAGCGCCCAGCTGAAGAACCGGACGAGGGTGGCGGGGTCGGACATGAGCCCGCCGCTCGACCAGGTGCGGCCGCGGTAGCCGTGCTGGTCGGGATCGGTGACGTGGTCGAGCGGCTCGACGTCCTCGTCGAACGTCAGCCGCACGTCCGCCCGGTCCGCCAGGTCCTCCATGGCCGCTCGCCAGGTGGTGCCGTTCGCCCGCTCGAGCGCGGTGGCGAGCAGCAGGTAGCCCAGGCGGGAGTAGTCGAAGCCCGTGCCCTGCGCGAACAGCAGCTCGGGATCGTCCAGGTAGCGCTGCAGGACACCGATCGGCTCGGTCTCGAGCAGGCCGTCGTCCAGGGCGCCCGGGATGCCGGACTGGTGCCGGGCGAGCTGCTCGAGCGTCATCTCCTCGGCATGCGGGATCTCGGGCATCCACGTGGAGAGCGGATCGTCCAGCCGCACGACGCCGGCCTCGACCGAGCGCATGAGCCACACCGCCGTCGCCGCCTTGGTCATGGACCACCACACGAGCGGCGTGGAGTCCACCGCCGGCGACTCGGCATCGAGCGGGGTGACGACGGGGACGTCGCCCGCGGACCACGAGAAGACCTGCACCCGGCCGTCGGCGTCGATCACCGCGCCCTTGATGGTCGTGAGGCCGCCGAGCGTCTGGAGGTCGGGGTGCCGATCGATCCAGGCCTGGAGCTCGAGCTCGACGGTGCGGACCACCTCGGGCCCGCCGGGCACGGAGGTGGTCGTGGTGGTCGTGGCGTCGAGCATGCCGGCCCGCGCCGTCACGGCCTGGCCGGACAGCGGTTCGGCGGAGCTGCCGCCGTCGGGCAGGATCACCAGCGCCGTGGCCACGAGTCCGAGCGCGAGCAGCGCGGCGCCGGACCGCAGCGCGACGGCTCCTGGGGCGCGCCGGTTCCATGCCGCGACCCGACGGGTGGCGGGCACCGGCACGTCCGACACCGGACGTCGCTCGCCTGACGGGTCGGCTGACGGTGCGGTCGCGGGTGCGCCTGACGGGCCGGCCGCTGACGGTGCGCCGGCCGATGCGGCCGACAAGCCGGCTGCTGGTCCGGTCGCGCAGTCCCGGACGTCGACCAAGCGCCACGCCGGTGGACGCTGCCGCAGCCAGCGGGGCAGCAGCGTCGCCAGCC
>JAEZAI010000388.1 GCA_023427825.1 Actinomycetes bacterium | reverse complement strand
CCGCCGGTCTGCTCGTCCTGGAACGAGCCGCTGAGGAACACCGGCACCTCGATCCGGTCGGCGAACAGCGAGGCGTTGAGCGGGTCGGCGAGCTCCGGCGGGTAGTACCGGTGCTCCTGCGCCTTCTTCGACGCGTCCACGTTCTGGCCGCGCATGCGCTGGTTCTCCGCGCACGTCGTGTCACCCGCGTCCACCCGGGCCTGCTCCCAGCCCTGTCCGTACGGCTTCGCCTTCTCGCCCACCTCGTCGGCCCACGAGAGCGCGAAGCCGGCGTTGAAGATGCCGCCCGGCGCCAGCGTCCCGCGCACCGTGTCGTCGATGACCGACAGCGGAGTGATCGCGGACAGGGAGGGGGGCTGCATGGACGCCACGTAGAGCTGGCTGATGCCCGGGTAGGACAGGCCGACCATGCCGACCCTGTGGTTCTTCACCCACGGCTGGGCGGCCACGGTCTCGATCACGTCGTAGCCGTCGGTGAGCTGCAGCGGTTCGAAGAAGTCGTACGCACCGCCCGAGCAGCCGGTACCCCGGACGTTGACGGCGACGACTGCGTAGCCCATCGACAGGGCGAGCATCGACGACGGCTGCGCCGGTGCGTTGCAGGCGAACGGGACCACCCCGCCCAGCGCGGACGGGTCGTCGCCGACGATCGGCCGGAGCGCCTCGGCGTTCTGCTCGAGGAGGTTGCTGCCGGGCTTCGACGGGTCGTAGCCCGAGTACTCCACGACGGTGGGATAGGGGCCGTCCGCGGCCGGGCCGGGCAGGTACACCGACGCGGACAGCGTGGTGCCGTCCCGGGTCTCGATGTAGGTGAACCCCTCGGGCAGCTCCTGGCTGTCGTAGAAGGACTGGTCGGGCTGCGAGGAGTCGACGCTCTGCACCTCCACCGGATCCGAGGCCAGGATCGGTGCCGACGCGGTGGCCACCCGGTAGCCGGAACCCGGCTCGACCAGGCGGAAGATGAGCGAGCCCTGGTCGTCGGCCGTGCCGGTGGCGACCGCGTTGCCGTCCTCGTCGTGCAGGGCGAGCTCCTGGCCCGGCTCGGCGCCGGTCACGTGGACCTGCTCCACGCTGCCCGCCGCGGCGAAGTCGCCGGGTGCCGCGTCGTCGGACAGGTCCGCCACCGCGCCGGCCGCGCCGGAGGTGCCCTCCGGGTCCTGCGTGCACGCGCCCGCCACCAGCACCACCACCGCCAGCGCGGCGAGCAGCCGCCACGCCGTCCGGATGCCCCGTACCGCCATCGTCGTTCCCCCTCGCGCCGCCGACCCCTCGGCGGACCTGCATCTTGTCACTCCGCCGGACGCGTTTCGGGACGCCGGGCCGGACACCGGTCGCCGGGCCTGCGACGGCGCCGCGCCGGGCCGCCCACGCGGCGACGACCGCGCCCTACATTGGCCTCCCATGACCAACCCGGTGCCCGGCGTCCACCCCGACGACCCGTCGTTCGTCTACGACGAGATGGCGTACTTCGGGGAGAACTGCGCCGAGTTCGGGTTGCCGGAACCCGACCACGTGGCCGTCGAGCGGGTCGCCCACGTGCTGCCCGACGGCCGCGAGATCTCGGCGTTGCGCTGGGGCGCCGGGCCCCCCGAGGCGGTGCTCGTGCACGGCGGGGCCCAGAACGCCCACACGTGGGACACCGTGGCGCTGGCCCTGCGTCCCACCCCGCTGCTCGCGATCGACCTGCCCGGGCACGGGCACTCCAGCTGGCGCGACGACCGCCACTACGACCCGGTCGCCAACGCCCACGACCTGGCGCAGGCCATCGGTGCGCTGGCGCCCGACGCCCGGGTGATCGTCGGCATGTCGCTCGGCGGGCTCACGTCGATCGCGCTGACCGGCGTGTCGGACCTGGTGCGGCGACTCGTGCTGGTCGACATCACGCCGGGCGTCAACGCGGAGAAGGCCAAGGCCGTCCACGACTTCATCGCCGGTCCGCAGTCCTTCGACGGGTTCGGCGAGATCTTCGACCGGACTCTTGAGTTCAACCCCACCCGCACGCCCGGGTCGCTGCGGCGCGGCATCCTCCACAACGCACACCGGACGCCCGACGGGGCGTGGGAGTGGAACTACGACCGCCGGCCGCTGGCGTGGGGCGCGGAGAGCGGGGGCGACGGTGCCGAGGTGATCGAGCTGCCCGGCCCGGCGTTGTGGGCCGACCTCGCGGCCACGACCATGCCGATCGTGCTGGCCCGCGGCTCGCTCAGCCCGGGCGTGGACGACGACGACGTGGCCGAGCTCCGCCGTCTCCGTCCCGACGCCGAGGTGGTCGTGGTCGACGGGGCCGGCCACAGCATCCAGGGCGACCGCCCGCTCGAGCTCGCCGAGATCATCCGCTCCCAGCTCGACGCCGGCTGACCGTCCGGCCGCCCACAGAACGTGTGCGGGAGACGTCCGTGGCGGGCGTTCCTCGCACACGATTCGGGCGTCGGTTGGTCGGACGCGGAACCGGTCAGACGGCGGCGGGGACGGGTGCGGCGACCGGCGTGACCTCGACGGGGATGGCGTTCAGCGCGCAGTTGCCGCTGAGCGGGTCGAGCACCGACCCGTCGGTCAGCACGTTCGAGTTCACACCCGCGTGGCGTTCGGCCACCTGCATCCGGGCGCCGGGGTCGTCGTGGCCCCAACCGTGGGGCAGGCTCACGACGCCGGGGCGGATGTCGTCGGTGACCTCGACGGTCGCCTCCACCTGGCCGACGCGGGACCGCACGTGGGCGGCACCGCCGTCGACGAGCGCCAGGCGCGCCGCGTCGTCGGGGTGGACCAGCAGCGTGCAGCGCGGCCGGCCCTTCACGAGCACCTCGATGTTGTGCATCCACGAGTTGTTCGACCGCAGGTGCCGCCGACCGACCAGCACCATCTGGTCCTCGTCTGGCTCGTCCAGCGTGGCGGCCAGCCGCCCGAGGTCCTCGATGACGCCCTCGGGCGCCGCCTCGACCATCTCGCTCGGCGTGCGCAGCACCTCGCTCAGGCGCGGTTCGAGCGGTCCCAGGTCGATCCCGTGCGGTGCGTCGAGCAGGCGCTGCAGCGTGAGGCCGTCGGGCTCGGCGCCGAACCCGTCGCCGTAGGGGCCGACCCTCACCATGATGTCGACCATGCGCTCGGGTGGGGGCAGGTGCTCGACCTCGGCCATCAGCTCCTCCGGATCGCGGCCGTGCACCGGTCCGCCCTCGAGCTGGACCGCCGCGTCCACGAGCGTGCGGGCCATCAGGCCGTGGACGATCTCTGGATCCGCGTCGGGACCCTGGCCGGACGCGATCAGCGCCAGACGGGCCAGCACGTCGTGCTCACCCGGACCGGACGGTTCGAAGACCGGCGGCGAGAAGTTCGCCACGTTGCGGACCGACAGCCCGTAGAACGCCAGATCGAAGTGCGACTTCTCGAGCGACGACGGCACCGGCAGGACCACATCGGCGTGGCGCGTGGTCTCGTTCAGGTAGATGTCGACCGACACCATCAGCTCGAGGTCGTCGAGCGCCCGCTCGACCGCGGCGGAGTCGGGTGAGGACCGGGCGGGGTTCCCGGCGATCGTGAACAGCGCCCGGATGCGGCCGTCGCCGGGCGTGGTGATCTCCTCGGGCAGCACCGCCACGGGCAGCTCGCCCTTCACCTCGGGTCGCCCGGACACCCGCGAGGCCCAGCGCCCGGTGCGGAAGCCGCGGCCGACGGTCGTCGACCCGGGTACCGACGGCCGGCCGTGGCACGGCGTGGCCCACATGAGCCCGCCCTCGCGGTCCAGGTTGCCGGTGACCAGGGCCAGGACGTCGCCGGCCCACGAACCGAGCGTGCCGAAGCGGACGGTGTGCACGCCGATGCGGGTGTACACCGCCGCGCTCCGCGCACCGGCCAACTCGTCGGCGATGCGGCGCGTGGTGTCCGCGTCGATCCCGCAGCGCGCCGCGACCGAGTCCGCGGTGAACGGCTCGACCGCGGCGAGCGCCCGGTCCAGCCCGTCGACCAGCCCCTCGCAGCTGCCGAGGTCCACGCCGTGGCGCTCGACGACCTCGTGCAGCAGGGCGCCCAGCCACATGGCATCGGTGCCCGGCCGGATGGCCAGGTGCTCGTCGGCCGCCTGCGCGCTGCGGCTGCGGCGCGGATCGACCAGCACCACGCGGCCGCCTCGCTCGGAGATTGCGGCCATGCGACCCGGGAAGTCGGGTGCGGTGCAGAGGCTGCCGTTGGACTCGTACGGATCGGCGCCGAGCACGAGCAGGTAGTCGGTGCGGTCCAGGTCGGGGATCGCCATGGCGCCCGGGTTGCCGTACATCAGGCCCGACGACACGTGGCGCGGCATCTGGTCGACGGTCGACGCCGAGAAGAGGTTCTTGGTCCCGAGCGATTGGAGGAGCGGCCGGGTGAAGACCGTGCCGCCGAGCGTGTGCGCGTTGGGGTTGCCGAGGTACACGGCCACCGAATCCGGGCCGTGGGCGGCGCGGACCTCGGCGAGGCGGCGGTCGATCTCGGCGAACGCCTCCTCCCAGGAGACCTCCACGTGGACGCCGTCGCGCTTGATGAGGGGGCTGCGGAGCCGGTCGGGGTCCTCGTGCAGGCGTTGCAGGATCGAGCCCTTGGGGCAGATGAACCCGTGGCTGAACACGTCCTCCCGGTCGCCTCGGATGCGCTTCACCGCGCCGTCCTGCACCTCGATCTCGAGCCCGCAGGTGGCCTCGCACAGCGGGCACGTCCGGAAGTGGCTCCCGTCCTCGCCCGTGCCGATGGTCCCGACCTCGATCATTCCGTACCCCCGATCTAGCGGCCCCTGCGGACCGACCCCCGTTCGTCCCGACCCGATGCGGACCGAGTGCGATGTCCTGATGGCTCCGGGCCTGGCGCTGCCGTCCCGGCCCGTCGTCGGGCCTCAGCCCGCTCGCCCGTCCTCCTCGATCCACGCCTCGACCAGCCTCGTCAGCACCGGCAGCGTGACCGCCCCCGAGCCGAGCACCACGTCGTGGAACGCGGCGATGCGGAACCCGTCGCCGAGCGCCGTCCGGGCCTGGTCTCGCAGCGCCTGGATGTGCAGCTGGCCCACCTTGTACGAGAGCGCCTGGCCCGGCATCGCCAGGTAGCGGTCGACCTCGGCGAGCACCTGGTCCACCGGCACCGGCGTGTGCTGCTCGAAGTACTCGATCGCCTGCTGACGGCTCCATCCGAGGGCGTGCAGGCCGGTGTCGACCACCAGGCGGGCCGAGCGCCAGGAGTCGGCGGTGAGCATGCCCAGCCGGTCGACGGGCCCGCTGTACAGGCCCATCTCGTCGGCCAGCCGCTCGGCGTAGAGGCCCCAGCCCTCGATGTAGCTGGTGGCTCCGTCGTGACGCTGGAACTCGGGCAGGTCCTCGAGCTCCTGGCTGATCGCGATCTGCAGGTGGTGACCGGGGATCGCCTCGTGGAACGCGATCGACTCGGCCTCGGTCCGTGACGCCTCGGTGGGATCGGCGGTGTTGATGAAGTACGTGCCGCCACGGGAGCCGTCGACGGCGGGCGGGTAGTAGTAGGCGTACGGCGCGTCCGCGGCCAGGAAGTCGGGGACCGCCTGGACGGTGCACGGCGAGCCGGGCAGCCGCCCGAACCAGTCGTCGATCGCCGCCGTCGCCCGTGCCACCGTCGAGGTGGCGACGTCCAGGATCTCCTGCGCGTCACGGTGCTTCAGCGACGGATCCGAGCGGAGCCGGTCGAACACCTCCTGCAGGTCCGAGGTGCCGAACACCTCCTCGCCCAGCACGGCGTACTCCTGGGGCAGCACCACCTCGGTTCGCTCCCGACCCAGCTCGTGGAGCTCCTCGGGCGACAGGTCGAGCGTGGTGTGCGAGCGCACCAGCGCCGAGTACATGGCCTCGCCGTCGTCCAAGTGGCACCACCCGGCGTGCTCGTCGTCCCGGGCCACCGGCAGCAGCTCGTCGCGCAGGACGCCCAGGTAGGCGCGGAACGCGGGTCGGATGACGTCGTGGACCAGCTCGGCCGCGTCCGCCCGCCAGGCCTCGGCGCCCGACCACTCCTCACCGTCCTCGCCGGCGGGCAGGCCCGGCAGCAGGAACGGGTCCCCGGACTCGTCGGTCGCCAGGTACTGCTCGAGCGAGTTCACCGAGCGGCCGACCACCGCCGCCGCCGGCGTGCGACCCGCGGCGAGCCCGGCCCGGAACCGGTCGAGCGCCTGACCGAGCAGGCGGGGCACCTGCGCGTAGCGGGTGAGGGCCGCCTGCGCGTCCTTCGGCTCGAGGTACGTCATCTGCGGCACCGCCATGAGCAGCGACGCGTGCGGACCGAGCATCTGGTCGCTCGCCATCTCGACCAACCGCAGGTCGATCGCCTCGATGCCGGTCCGGAGCTGGTGCTCCAGCAGGTCGGCGGTCACCAGGGCGGCCGGGCTCAGGTCCGCCGGCGGCCCGTCGCCGCCCCGCGCCGCGGACAGGTCGTCGGACAGGCCGGCGAGCACGTCCCGGAGGCGTTGGTCCCCGGCGACCGACAGGTCCTCCAACCGGTCGTCGTGGTCGTGGATGCCGAGGAGCGTCGCGGACGTGGGCGCCGCCTCGAGCACCGCCGCCCAGTAGCGGTCCGCCACGTCGAGCACCGCACGGTCGTCGGTCATCTCCCCGAGACTACCGATGCCGCTTCGCCGACGGGCGTGCTGACGAGTCGGGGTCCTCGGGCCGAGGGCGACGGGTAGTGTGAGCGTCGGTGGACCCGACCGTGCCCGACACCTGGGAGGCCGACGTCGTCCTCCGCGACGGGCACACGGTGCGGATGCGCTC
>JAEZAI010000343.1 GCA_023427825.1 Actinomycetes bacterium | reverse complement strand
GCCCGGTCAGCACGAGCTCGGCGCCGCCCACCACCCGGGAGGCGACCGCCTGCGGCTGGGCACCGGTCGAGAACTTCCGACCCGTGGCGACGAGGTCGGAGGTCCGCAGCTCGGTGACCTCGTTCGGTGAGGCGGCGGCGACCCACATGAGCGTCCCGTCCGCGGACACCTCGGCGTCCTGCACGTTGCTCCCGGCGGCGCCGGCGGGCATGGTCGCCACGGAGGTCGGCGCGGGACCCGACACGTTCCAGGACCTGATGACCGCAGGGCTGCCGCTCGAGGCGACGAAGAGCCGACCCGGCAGCGACCGCGAGGCCCACAGCCGCTCCTGGGCTGCGGCCGCCGGCAGGTAGTTGCGGTTGTTGACCCCGGACGTCAGGTCATACACGCCGACGGCGCCGGTACCGCTGTTGGTCTGCGTGTAGAAGATCCGGTTCCCCACCAGCGCGATGTCGTCACCGAGCGGCGCGCCGACCGGGATCGTCGCGAGGGTGGCGAGGCTGACGGTGTCGACCTTCTCGATCACCCCGAGGTTGGTGTTCGCCACGTAGGCGTACGCGCCGTTGTCTGCCGGGACCGTCGTGGTCGACGCCGGCGTGGTCGAGGTGGTGGTCGGGTCCGGGGGCCCGGTGTCGGGCACGCCCGCCGCGGCGATCAGCATCACGGACGCGAGCGCGATCGTCGCCCGAGCCCGGGACGTCATGGTGGTTTCGCGCACTGTCAGCCCTCCCAGTACTCGGGCCAACGTAGCGGAGCACCCCGTCGCGGAACCGGAGCCCCCGAGAGCCGGTGGCGGGACGGGGACGCTCCGTGACCAACGGGTGGAGCGTCCCTCACCCGTCGGACCGGCGAGGTTCAGTCGGACGCGGCCTGCGCGGCGCGAACCAGCGCGACCGATGCAGCGCGGATCTGCTCGGGCGACGAGACCGGTTCGGCCCACGGGACCCGGACCCGGCCCGCTCCGCTCGGCCCCGTGGCGAGGAGGTCGATGCCGTAGCGGTCGAGCCCGAGCGCGGACGCGGCGGTTGCGTCCGTTCGTCCGCCGGTCACCCGGGCGATCAGCAGGAGCGCGTCCGCGTGGTCGTCGTTGAGGTGCTCGATGGCGCCGCCCGCCTGTCCCGTCACCGGGTCGGGACTGGCGGTGGCCCAGTCCTCGGGCGACACCCACGACATGCGCCCGTAGCCGCCGACGAAGCGGATGGACTCGACGTGCAGCCGCCAGAGGTGGAAGTCGCCGAAGTCCACGTAGTACGACGCGTGCGGGTTGCCCGACAGGTGCGCGGCCTTGGCCTCCTCGAACTCGTCGTCGGGCACCACGGACGCCGTCCCGAGGAGGGTGACCCGCCCGGCCGCCAACGGGTCGGCGCCGGCCTCGACGACCTCGTTGATGAGCAGCGAGCACCGGGGATCCCGGCGCAGGTTCATCGTGTGCTCGGCCATCTCGGAGATGCACAGGATCGGCGCGCCCCGGTGGTCCAGACCGAAGGGGGCGACCGAGACGAACGGCGTGCCCTCGGGCTCCCGGGCGACGGTGCCGAGCGTTCCCTGCACCCGACCTGTCACCAGCGTGCGGGCTCGCTCCGCGTCCGAGGGCTCGCGTCCGATGACGACCGGGTCGGGCGACGTACGTGGCTCGGCCGCCTCGCCGACGGGCTCGTGACCGCGCGGGGCGCTCACGCCACCCCTCCGGACCGCGTCGGGGCTGGCAGGACGGACGTTCGCTGCATGGCCCGGATCCTAGGGAACCGCCCGCTCCCGGCCGGCAGTGACACCGGCCGGGACGGTCAGACTCGGATCGAGACGGTCAGACTCGGATCGAGACGGTCAGACCTGGATCGAGACGGTCGGCACCGTCACGTCGATCGGCGGGAGGTCGATCGGCGGCAGGGAGGTGCCCCACCCGGTGACGATGAGCTTGGCGTCCGGGATCGAGATCGTGGGCTCCACCAGCGTCAGGGTGTTGTCGTCACCGTCGAACACGACCGACTTGAGCGTGGCGCTGGCCTGGACGTCGATCGCCACGTCGAGTGTGCCGACCGGGTTGCCGGCGCACTCGAGCGACACGGTTCCGAGCGCCACGGTCTGCCGCGGGACGTCGACCTTGCCGTCCGCGAGCGTGGCGGTGGACTCGGTCTCGTCGAGCGTGGCGTCGCCGACGGTGAGCGTGGCGCCGGCGAGCAGGATCTCGGGCGAGTCGACCGTGATCGTGCAGGTCCCCAGCCCGGCGACGAGGAACGACTCGCTGGCGTGCTGGGGCGGCACCGCCAGGCGCAGTGCGTAGGTGCCGCCGGAGAACACGGGCATGCCCGGCGACGGGCTGCAGGCGGCGGCGACCGTCGCCATGATCAGCACCGCCAGGGTGGCAGCTGCTCGCGTTCGTCGGATCCTGGACACCGTGGCACCTCGTTCTCGGCGCCCGGGTGGCGCCGCCACGGGGACCAACGGTCGGCCGGGACTCCGACTTGAGCGATGCGGGCCGACTGACCCCGGTGTACCTCCACTGCCCCGGCCTGATCGCCAGGTGCCGCCGAGGGATCACGGCTCGTAGGTGCCGGTCCCGCAGGACCCGTTGGGCGGCGCATCGACCTCGGTCGAGACCTGCTGCACGCATGCGACGACCACGCCGTCGCGGGCGTCGCCCTTGAAGCTCAGCGTCATCGGATCGAAGGGACCGTTTCCCAGGCGGGCGGTCGACCGGGATGGGACGTCGCCCTGCCAGACGGTGACCCACCCGTCGGGTCCCAGCGTGAGGACCCGGCTCATCTGGTCCCACGACGGCCGGACGCTCTCCACCGGCGGCGGGTGCGCCTCGGACCAGCCCACGGGCGGGCGGTAGGTGAACACCGGGGTGCCCATCAGCCCGATGACCGAGTAGCCGTCCGGCGTGCACACCATGAACCTGGTCCCCGACGGCGTGGCGGCCATCCCCGACAGGTCCGACGTGACGGTCGGGACGGACACCGCCGGACCGCCGGTGACCTCGTAGCGGACGACCCACGGGCCCGCGGGATCGGATGCGGCTGCTGCGGACGTGACCTGCCCGTCGATCACGCACGGGGTGCTCGTCGGCCGCGACACGTCCACCGGTCGAACCCCGTCACGGTCGACCTCGAGCACACCGCTGTCCGTCGCCGTGACCCACGCCGTCGCCCCGTCGGTCCCGATCACCTGGGCGCCGTCCCCCTCATCGGGCGCTCGATCGACGTGGCTGAGGACATGGCGATCGGTGATCGTGCCGTCGGGGTCGACGAACAGCGCGAGGACGTCGAAGCCGTCGCAGCCGCCGTCGCCGTCGCTGCAGGCCCGGTCGTCCATCCCGACCACCATCACCTGATCCCCCACCGGGAGCAGACCCGTGCCGATGCCCGTCGACCGCCCGAGCGGCAGGTCCGCGATCAACGCCCGTGAGCCGTCGGGTTCGATCCGGACCAGGACGCCGTGGTCCTCGCGGTCCGAGACGAAGAAGCCCGAGTCACCCAGCACCGCGACCGGCCCGTACGGCAGGTCGTCGACGGTCGCGGGTCGGGTGGTGGTCGAGGTCGAGCCGGCCTCCGTCGAGCCGCAGGCGCTGGTGGCAGCGGCCGCGGTGATCGCGAGCATCACCGCACCGGCGACCGGCCGCAGTCCCACCCGATGGCGACGCCCCCGCCCCCCGCCGGGGGGGTACGCCCAACCCCCC
>JAEZAI010000342.1 GCA_023427825.1 Actinomycetes bacterium | reverse complement strand
ATGCTCAACCGCTTCTTCTCGATCGTCGTCGCCGTGGTCGACCGCGAAGGCGGCTGGATCAACAAGTTCGAGGGCGACGCGGCGCTCTGCCTGTTCGGCGCCCCGCAGGACGAGCCGGACCATGCGGCCAGGGCGCTCCGGGCGGCGGCGTCCATCCCGCGGGAGCTCGAGCGCTCGGACGGGCTGCTCCGGGCCGGCATCGGCGTGGCGACCGGCGAGGTCATCGCCGGGTTCGTCGGCACGCCTGAGCGGTTCGAGTACACGGTGATCGGCGACGTGGTGAACGTGGCGGCGAGGCTGTGTGACCTCGCGAAGGACGAAGGCGCCGGCGTGCTGGCGACCCGCGCCACCATCGAGGCCGCAGGCCGACCCGAGGAGTGGCAGCCGGCAGGTCGGATCGCCGTGCGCGGTCGCCGGGAGAAGGCCGAGGTCTACTCGCTGGAACCCGAGCGCGGGCCCTGGTGGTC
Organism: Actinomycetes bacterium; assembly: GCA_023427825.1. Classification (GTDB taxonomy): domain Bacteria; phylum Actinomycetota; class Acidimicrobiia; order Acidimicrobiales; family Microtrichaceae; genus Dermatobacter. Next base: position 2,407 of record JAEZAI010000342.1, on the reverse strand, counting down.
CAGGGTCACCCCCCGCTCGTCCAGAGCGAGCCGCAGCGCGCCGTAGGCGTGCACGCCCAGGTGCCGGCGCCACAGCCGGCACAGGGCGTCGACGAACCGGGGACCGTGTCCCGGCTCCGACGACCAGCGACCCGGCCGCAGGTACGACCCCGCCGCCACGTGCGCGAGCTCGTGCACCACGGTCACCGCGTCCCACGAGCCGTCGCGGATCCAGATGACGGCGTCCCACCCGTCGTCGGTCACGTGGGCCGCCGAGTAGGTGGCGCCGCGCGAGCGTCGCTGCAGCTCGGCCGACACCGGCGCCTCGGGGAACTGCTCCTCCCACCACGCCTCGGCCATGGCGAGCTGCACGAAGCCCTCGAGGTCGGCGAAGGTGCGGAAGCGGCGGCCGCCGTCGGGTATCGCGGCCTCCTCGGCCGCGTAGACGGCGAGACGGTCGGGATCGGCGGCGGCGGGCCGGGAGCCGGGTGGCTCAGCGGCCACGGGGCAGCGGCCGGCGACCGCCGACGGAGTCCCTCGTGAGCGAGGCCTCTCGTCCGGCGGCGCGACCGGCGTGGTGGCCAGCCCTGGACCCGCCCGAGGACGCGCGGGTGGTCTGGGTGTGCGGGAACCGCTTGCGGAACTCGTCGCGGACCTCCTGGGACCGCTCCACCAGCACCAGTGAGACGGAGTGCTCCGCCTGCGAGTCGCGGCGGGCGCCCCCGGCCCGGGCGGCGTCCGCGTCGCGCGCCGCGACCTCCCGGTCCTCCTGCAGGCGGTCCCCCACCTCCTCCGCGAACCCGATGATGAAGCTGCGGCGCCACCCGGCCGACTGCGACGAGCTCAGCCCCTTGGGGCAGCCGGCGAGCATGGCTGCGGTCAGCTGGACGAGCAGGCTGGTCACCAACGTCTCCACCCAGCGGAGATCGGTGGGGAACCCGACCACGGCGATCACCTCGCCGTCACGGGCGGAACCGGCGCCGAAGCGGATGGCCCGGCACCCGTGGGCCTGCGCCACCCGGCCGACCAGCACGGCCTTCTGACCGACGTACGGCGAGTGCACGACCAGGCGCAGCTCGGTGGGCTGCTCCCTGCCCGTGCTGCCCGCCGCCCAGAGCATGGCCTCGTCGATGGCGTAGCGGGCGATCAGCTCGGACGCCTTGTTGAAGAATGCCTCCGCCTCCTCGGGGAACTCCGTGGCCTCGGCCTTGGCCAGCAGGCTGCGGATGGTGGCCAGGCGCCGGTCGTCCACGCCGTTCGCGCCGTCGCCGTCGTCGGGACGGGAGGAGTTCGGATCAGACATGGCGGCCAGACTGGCACGCCGCCCTGACGCCCGTCACCGGGGACCGCGCCCCGGTCAGTCGTCGGGATCGAGGAGCTCGTGCAGACGCTTGCGCAGCTTGGGACGGTCGAAGTCGGCCCAGGCGTCGCGGCAGTGTGCGTGCGCCCGCTCGGCGTCCCGGTGCAGCGAATCGGCCAGGACCCCAGCGGCGAGGGCGGCCCGGCCGCCCTCCTCCACGCCGGTCGCCTCGATCAGCGCGGCCTGGACGTGGTGGTCCTGCAGCCGGCCCAGCGTGTCCTGCAGGTCCGACAGGTTGCGCAGCACCTTGTCGAAGCTGCCCTTGGGGTACAGCGGTGCGAACGAGGCGATCAGGTAGCGGAACCGCTTGATCGCCTTGCGCAGGTCGTGCCAGGCCTCCAGGTCGTCGCTCCGCATGGCGAGCTTGCCCCGCTTGCGCAGGCGACGGAACGCCTTGAGGACCAGCGCGTCGGCGACGGCACCGGGCGGGCGCCGGGCGTCGGGACCGGGCTCTCCCCCGCCCACCCTGAACACCGTCGACATGGCCTGCCACCGTCGCAGCAGCACCGGGTAGCGCTCACCGTCGAGCGCGTCGATCAGCTCGTCGAACGCAGCGTCCCGCCGGCGCTCGAACGACTCGACCACGAGGTCGACCCCGTCGCCCAGCTCCGGCACGACCCGCCGCCCCAGGTCGGGCAGGTCGTCGAGCAGCACGTCCAGGTCCCGCACCGGCGACGTCATGTTGGCCATCCACGAGGCGAGGGCCATGAGCAGGACCAGCTCCTCCTCGGGGAACACGTGCCGGCCCGCCGCCATCAGCGAACGGGCCCGCCGCAGGTTCACCCGGAACTGGTGCAGCTCCTCGGCGTCGGTGTCGACGCGGACGCCGGGCTCGCGGTCCCGGAACGCCTCCAGGTAGCCACCGAGCACGAGCGGCAGGACGCGGCCCGCCGGCTGGTCGCGGTCGGACGGCCCGAGTCGCCACGGGTCCGTGGGACCCCCCGCCGATGCAGCTGACGCCATCGGACCAGTCTCGCAGCAGATCGGCGCGATCCGACGCCATCGGGCCGACGCCGTCGGGCCGGCGCGTCCCCGGACGTCGCAGATCCCGGACGCGGCACCGGCTGC
>JAEZAI010000311.1 GCA_023427825.1 Actinomycetes bacterium | reverse complement strand
CCGAGCCGCGCGTCGGCGGCGACGACGACGACGACGGAACAGCTGTGATCCATGCGAATGCGGGCGAGGTCGAAGTTCCTGACAGGGTGGTGGAAACCATGAGCAAGAGCCGAGCAGAACGAGCCGCAGCGCTCGAGAAGTGGGCCGACAGCGTCGACCCCGACGATCTGCAGACTGCGCAGACCGCGGCGTTGCGCCACATCGCTGAACTCGCCGAGCGTCGGGGTGGACGAGGAACTCACCGAGTCCGTCCACGCCGCACGAGCGGCCAAGCGGTCCTGGTCCGAGATCGGCGCCATGCTCGGCGTCTCCAAGCAGGCAGCGCAACGCAAGTACGGATCGAAGGCCCCGGCCTGAGAACGAGGAGTCCAAGGCGGCGTCCGGAATGAAGTGCCGGCTACTGGCGTCGGCAGGTGCTCGGCTGGCCCACCGCGGTGCCGATGCCCACCCGCACCCGGTCCCCGGGCAACTCGACCTGCCAGCTCTCGTACCTGAACCGGTGCAGGGCCACGGCGCAGCGACTGACCGAGGATCTGACGGGAATGGAACGACCATGCCGGGCGATGAGAGCTGCGCAACCACCGCGGACCTGTCGGCCACCAACGCACCTCCGAAACTGATCCGGACCGTCTTGGAGCGGGGGTTCGAGGTCGCGGCACGGTGGCGATCGGCCCGGGCTTTCCACCCGCACGGACTCGTCGTCGACGGAGCGGTGGTGACCGGCGGTGACCACCCGCTCCTGAGCGAGATCCTCGACCCTCGAGCGCGCACCGCCGTGGTCCGCCTGTCACGCGGCATCGGCCTTCCCGTCGCCATCCCCGACTTCCACGGCGTCGGTGTTCGCATCGTCGACGGGTTGGGACCCGGGGCGCCGCAAGACCTTCTGCTCGTCTCCTCGGGTGCGGCACCGGCGCTCCGCCACTGCTTACGGCCCGTTCGCCGCTGGAGCGATTGCACCTACACTCGCTCCTCCCGTTCGCGCACCGCAAGGGTCTGCTGATGATCGGCGCCAAGCTGCACGTCGATCGCGGTGCGCCGCTCGGATCCCTCACGGACGTTGCCGCGACAATCGAACGCAGTGCGGTGGAGCTCCGTCTGTGCTGCTCGACACCGACCGGCGGTTGGCGGTCGATCGGATCCGTGACGCTGGAGCGGGTGCGGGCGGTGGACTCCCAGAATCTGCACCTCGACCCATGGAACACCTCCACCGAACTGATCCCGTGGAGCTGGGCGAACAGATTGCGCATCCCGGCCTACCGAGGGAGTCGGATCGGCCGTTCGGCACAGTCATCCGGGTCGCAGACGGTCGCCGAAGAAGCGTCGGGCGAAGGCTGACCTGAGCCAGCAGCTCGGTCAGAACACGGCGAGTAGGACTTGCGACCGCGCAACGCGGGACCCCGGGGCGGCGTTGGGGCTCCTGGCGTCCGGGCCGCGTCCTGCGACGGTAGCGACGAATCCGTCACCGCCCAGGCCCAGTAGTGCCGGCTCCACGTCCGATCCTCAGCGTCGGCCGAGTCGGTGCGGGCCGAGCTGCAGCGGCACGCCGACGCACCGTGAGAGGTGCGAACGTTCGTCGGTCGCCGCAACCATCGCTTACGGCGGTCTCAGACTCCGGTTCGGAGAACGGTGGCGGCCGACACGTTCCGTGCGATGCGGCTGGGGAAGATGGCGGTGATCTGCAGGAGGACGAGCGCGCCGATTGCTACGGCGAGGAGAGCGATCGGCGGTGTGACGGCGTCATCGGCAACGCCGATGCTGTGAGCCAACGCACGCCAGATGAGTCCTCCCGCGACGACGCCGAGCGGCACGCCGACCACGATCCCGATCACCGCGATGGTGGTCGCCGCCCAGACCACTGACGAACTCAGTTGGCGACCCTCGAACCCGAGGGCACGAAGGACGGCGAAGTCCTGGCGTCGGGTCCGCACCGTCGAAATGAGCGCGTGGAAGACCGCGACAGCGCCGAGGAGCGCCACGAAAGCTGCAAGCGCTCGCGGAAGTGCCTTCACCTCCCGCAGATTGTTGACCTCCGACGGCATTCGAGGCCCGAAGACCTCTGTCTCCGTGGCGTCGGCGAGCCTCGCGTTCGCGACCGCTGGATCGACGCCGTCGGCCCAGGAGAGGAGGACGTCGGCGTTGAGCTCGTCCTCGCTCGAGATCGCCTCCAAGTCCTCCGGGGTCAGCAGCACGCCCCGACCTGGTGCGCTGCGCTCGTCGGTGACCGGGAACACGGCGGTGCCCACCACCGTGGCGCGCACCGTGCCTTCGGCCCCTTCGACCTCGACCTCGTCCCCGATCTCGACCTCTGCGGCCTCGAGCGTCCCCGCACCGACCGCCACCTCGGCATGACCGGTGGGAGCGCGGCCCTCGAGCAGGGTGAAGGACATGTTGCCCTTGACCGATTCGAGGGCGTAGGTGTTGACCTCGACCCCGGCGATCCTCGCCAGACCGCCCGAGCCCAGTCCCACCCGGGCCACTCTCGGGTCCGTCAGGATGTTCACGTCCCCCTCATTCAGCACATCGCCGCTGAACCCGGAAACCGACGCGTCGAACGGTGAGCCGTACTGCGCGGGCGAGTCCGCCAGACGGTCGACGCTGGCGAGGAACACGACCAATGCAACCACCCCGACCACTCCCAGGGTCGCTCCGAGGAACGCTGATCGCACGGCGACCCTCGTGCCAGTACGGGGCACGATCGCCAGGCCGACTCCTGTGACCACCTGGGGTGCCAGATCGGTCCGCCGAAGCGCCATCATCGACCGCGAAGGAGTCGCTGGCGCACTTCCCGATCGGCTCGCGCGCTCGCTCCGCAGGATCGCCATCGCCGCCGGCACGGACAGGAGCACGACGCCGACGACGATGGCGATGAAACCGAGCACCACCACCGTCCCGTCGACGGCGATTCCCGGGTTCGGCTCCGCGCGCCGTGCGATCCCGACCGGCAGCAACGGCGACGCAGCCACGCTGATCCCGACCGCGACCACAGCCCCGAGAACGGCCACAGGGACCGCCGTGATCACCTGGGTCGCGACACGATCGAACCGAGTCATCCCGAGAGCGGCGACCCATCGATCGCTCGCCATCTGAACATCGAAGTGCCGTGACAACCCCTGCGCGACGGCGAGACCACCGGCCAACGCCGCCACCAGCGAGCACAGTGCCAGTGCGGTGACGATGACACCGATCCCGGAGTCGATCTTCCGGTCCGTCTCCGACGCAGGCGTGATCTCCAGCTGTGTCTCAGGGAACATCTCTCGCAGTGTCGCTGTGACCTCAGCGGTGTCAGCGCTGCCGCCCTTCAGGCGCAACGTGAACCCGCCCGGATAGGTCGCGATGTCATCGCCGTGTGCGTCCACGAATGCAGGCGACAGGATCACCCGAGGCTGGAAGTCGCCGGCGCTTTCGCTCAAGAACGTGGGGGCGTCGAAGACCGCCGTGACCGAGAGGATGACGCTCGGGCCTGCGGGCTCCCCTGCGTCCCCGCTGGTGAACAAGGCGTCGAGCTGCTCGGGCGCGTACGAATCGAACGCAACTCGGTCGCCGACCTTGAGCCCGGACTCGGCTGCGTAGGTCTCCGAGATGGCGATCTCGTCCGCTGCTCTCCGCCCCGGAAGACGACCGTCGACGATGCGGG
>JAEZAI010000309.1 GCA_023427825.1 Actinomycetes bacterium | reverse complement strand
GGGTGCGGCCGCGCCGGGGGGCGCACGCCGCGACGCGGCCCTTGACCGGGTCGGCGTGGGCGGCGGCGAAGGCCGGGATCGTCAGGCCGTTCGAAATGCTGCGTCCGCCGAAGTGCACCTCCTCGGTGGCGTGCTCACGTCCGGCGGTCTCGAGCACGATCGCCCCGTCGGGGTCGGCCACGATGAAGCTGTTGTCGTAGGCGAACGTCGGGCGGATGCGGCTGCAGGAGCCGGCCTGACCGTGGCGCTCGAGCAGCGTGACGATGACCTCGACCGCCTCGGTCGCGTTCGACGCCCGCTCCAGGGCGAGTCGCAGCAGGTCCATGCCGATCAGGCCGGGTTCGTCCTGGCCGTCCTTCTTGCGGCGGGCGAGCTCCTTGGTGAAGACCGCCTCGTTGCCGATCACCACGCCGCGGTCGTTCGCGCCCATCTCCGCGCCGAACATCCACCACGGCCGGGACAGCAGCACGGCGTTGGTGCGCGCGACCTGGGGAACCTGGATCCAGGTGCAGCGCACCACGTCGTCGGGTCCGTGCTCGCGGGCCGGCACCCACTCCAGGTGCTGGGCCTCGTCGGGGTCCCGGTCGCTGTTCTTGGCGAACAGCACGCCCTCGTCGGTGACGGTGACCAGCGTGTCGCACATCGGTGCCGACACTACGCCCGCCCCGCCCCCGCGGTCCCCGCCGGCGCGACCCGCCGGGGCGACCCGCTCTGTGATGCTGTTCCGGGGGAGAACCCCCGGAAAAGCATCACGAAGCGTGGGGGCGCCGGGTCAGGTCGACGTCATGGCCTCGACCATCTCGACCCGGGTCGCCCGCCGGGCAGGGAAGATCGAGGCGATCACACCGGCGAGCACGCCGACCAGCGCGATGAGGCCGATGCGGGCCCAGTTGACGTTGAGGTCGATGTCGGTGCTCACGCTGCCGATGACCACCCAGCCGAGCAGCAGGGCGGCACCGATGCCGATCACGGTGCCGAGCACGCCGATCAGCACGGCCTCCATGCGCACCATGCGTCCGACCTGCTGACGGGTCATCCCGAGCGCCCGGACCATCCCGAGCTCGCGTCGCCGCTCGATGATCGACAACGTCAGCGTGTTGACGATCCCGACCAGCGCGATGACCACGGACATGCCGAGCAGCGCGTTGACGGTGTTGATCAGGAAGTCGAACACCTGCTCCACGATCTGGCCCAGGAAGTTGCCGGGTGCCACCTCCACGCCTGCGTGACCGGCGACGACCTGGTTGAGCCGCCTACCGACGGCGTCGATCTGCGCCTGGTCCAGACCCTGGTCGACGCGCACGTAGACCATGCTGACCGGCAGGTCGCCCGCGAGCTGCTCGAACCGCTCCTCGGACACGAGCGTCTGGAGGAGCAACGTGTCGAGCTCGGGCGCCAGCGTCGCCGCGACCGGGAGCTCGACGGTCGCGCCCTCCGCATCGACGAGCTCCACCTCGGCGCCCACCGTGGAAGGCAGCGTCGCCAAGCTGCGCTCCTCCCCGGGACCCGCCGAACCCCCAGACGTGCCGGCGAGCGCGAGGACGGCCACCCCCGTCCCGTCGGCCACCTCCTCGATCGACCCGGCGTCGACCGACAGCCCGGTGGAACGGCGCAGCAGCCCGATGTCCGCTCCGGACAGGATCACGATCCGACCGGTCGAGTCGAGGACGACGGACTGGCGGATCGGTGCCGCGGACGCCACGCCGTCGGTGCCCTGGATCGTCTCCACCAGGTCGGGAGAGATCCCGGTGGTTCCCGCGGCGACGATGAAGTCGGACGCGGACAGCTTGTCGATCTCGTCGACGGTGAACTTCTTGAGGGCGTCGCCGGAGACCGTGACCAGCGTGACGAGGAACAACCCGATCACCAGGGCGTTCGCCGTCGTGGCGGTCCGCTTGGGGTTGCGGGCGGTGTTGTCGACCGCCAGCCGCGCGGTCAGACCCGCGCGGCGGGCCGGTACCCGCAGGACTGCGGCGAACAGCCGGGCGACGAGCGGGCCGCCCACGACGAGGCCGACGAAGAGCAGGAACGCTCCGGGGAGCAGGAGCGAGGCCGTGATGCCTGCCACCCGCACCGCGAGCAGCAGGACGATCGACAGCGCCAGGCACGCACCGCCGATGACGGCACGCGCCGTCGACGTGCCGGAACGGTCGACGGCGGCGTCGCGCATGGCCTCGACCGGCTTCGTGCGACCGGCCCGGAAGGCGGGGATGAACACCGACACCACGGTGACCAACGTGCCGGCCACCAGGCAGAGGACGATCGTCCACGGCCGGATGGCGACGCCCGCTCCGGGGAGCTTCACGTCGAAGAGGCCGAGAACCGCCTGGATGCCGTAGGACAGCGCGGCGCCGAACGCGATGCCGATCGCGCTGGCCACGAAGCCCACGACGGCACCCTCGAGCAGCAACGACCGCCGGACCTGCGCCGGCGTGCCGCCGACGGCGCGGATGAGCGCGAGCTCGCGGAAGCGCTGCGTGACGACCACCGAGAAGGTGTTGAAGATGACGAACGCCGCGACGAACAACGCCAGGTAGGCGAAGCCCTGCAGCAGCGGTCGGAGGACGTCGACCAGGCCGGCGTTCTGGGCGCGTTGCGCCTCGCGGAAGTCATCTCCCGACTGCACGTCGAGCGACCGGGGCAGCTCGGCCCTGAGCGCGGACTGGACCCGCGACGTCGCCCCGTCCTCGGTCGCCACGAGGATGTTCGACCATCCGGGGCTCTGGTTCCCGATCAACGCCTGCGCCGTCCCGGGGGCGAAGGAGAACGTGCCGCCGTCGTCGGTCGAGTCCTGGCCGTCGAAGCTGGAGATGCCCACGACCTCGGCGTCGGTGGGACCGGACGGGGTGGCCAGTCGCACCTTCGATCCGACGCGCAGGTCGTGGTCGGCGGCCGTCCCGCGGTCGACGACCACCTGGCCGTCGCCCCGGGGGGCGGATCCGTCGTCGATGGTCAGAGGGTTGAGCCGCTGGGCGTCGATCCACGCCTGCCCCTGCGTGCGCGAGGTGAGCACCTCGTCGCCGGCGTCCAGCAGGTTGACCGGACCGGACAGTTGGCCGGCGGCCTCGGCGACCCCGTCGGTCGAGCGCACGGTGTCGAGCACGTCGACGGGCACCGCGGTGGCCGCGCCCTCGATGGCCGCGGCGGGCTCGACGACGAGGTCGACGTGCTCGTACTGACGGTCGACGTTGCCCGTGAGGGCGTCGCGCATGGCATCGGTCAGCATCAGCCCGGCGGCCAGGAAGCCGATGCCGATGACGACCGCCAGGGCGGTGGCGATCAGACGGGTGACGTTCGCCCGCAGGTTGGTGAGCGCGTAGCGGAACACGGCGGTCCGGAGCCCGGCTCAGAGCCCGAGGCTGCCGATGCGGGCGAGGATGGCCTCCCGCGAGGGCTGCAGCAGCTCGTCGACGATCCGGCCGTCGGCCAGGAACAGGATCCGGCTGGCGTAGGTGGCCGCGATCGGGTCGTGGGTCACCATCACGACGGTCTGGCCCTGCTCGGCCACGGCCCGGGACATGAAGGTGAGGATCTCCGCCGAGGAGCGCGAGTCCAGGTTGCCGGTGGGCTCGTCGGCGAAGATGATCGCCGGCCGCTCCACGAGCGCACGGGCCACGGCGACGCGCTGCGGCTGGCCGCCGGACAGCTCCGACGGCTTGTGGTCGAGCCGGTCGCCCAGGCCCACGGTCGCGACCACCTGGTCCATCCACGCGGGGTCGGGCTTGCGACCCGCGAGGTCGAGCGGGAACGTGATGTTCTCCCGGGCGCTGAGGGTGGGCAGCAGGTTGAACTGCTGGAAGACGAAGCCGATCCGGTCCCGGCGGAGGAGCGTCAGCTCCTTCTCGGTGAGCCGCGTGATGTCGACGTCGCCGATGATCGCCTGCCCGGCGGTCAGCCGGTCGAGCCCGGCGGCGCACTGCATGAGCGTGGACTTGCCGGAGCCGGACGGACCCATGATCGCCGTGAAGCGGCCGTGCTCGAAGCCGACGGTGACGCCGTCGAGCGCGCGCACCTCGGCCTCGCCGGACCCGTAGATCTTGGTGGCGCCGATGACCTGCGCGGCCCAGCCGATCGTCGCGGTGGGAGCGGCGGCAGCAGCCGCAGCCGGGCCGGCGGGCGGGACCGAGGATGGGGCGGGCGGCGAGCCGGGGGTGCCACCGGCCTGGGGGAAGGGCGGGGGTGCGTCCATGAGCGGCCCACCCTAGGCAGGCCGAGCGGCGCGTTGACGGCGTCGCCTCAGCTCGGCGACTCGGCCCAGTTGATCTCGACCTTCTCGAACCCGGCGGCACCCAGGAACGTGCGGAGCCACTGCTCGGTGTTCGTTCGGGCCTGGTCGAGCACGTCGGAGTCCTGCGCGGCGCGCTCGAGCTTCTTCTCGGCCTCCTGGTACACCGGCGTGTCGTCGGTGGGGTTGCCCGAGAACACGTCCTCGATGCGGTCGACGATGCCGCGGTCGCGGGACACCACCCGGGCGCTGCCCTCGTCGATCTCGGGGTCCGAGAGCTGCGGGTCGGGGAGCGTGATCTGGATGCTCGTGCCGTCGTCGGAGACCTTGATCGACTTGGGCCCGAGCTCGCCGAAGTCGACCGTCGCCCGGACCGAGCCGGTGACGATCGCGGTGACCCGCTCGCCCTTGATGAAGCCGGGCAGGAACGAGTCGTTCTCGAGGTCCACGTCCTGGGTGAACGTCGCCTCGGCGGCGGTGAACTCCTCGAGCGTCCGGATCCGCTGCAGCACCGCCGGTCCGGAGCGGTCGACGGTGGTCGTGCCGAACGGGTCCCACACGTTGAGCAGGCCCACCAGGACCAGCGCCAGCAGCCCGAGCGCGATGAGCACGAGCGACGCCGTCGCCAGGATGCCGAGGCCGGCCCGACCACTCGAGTTGCTGTTCCTGCTCAGCGTCACCGTTGCCCTCTCGACGACTGGTCCGCCCAACGTACCGGTCGCCGTCGAGCGGTCGACGGGAACGCCTCCGCCCCGCTGCAGCCCCTCTCAGGAACGGGCGCGGACGGGCAGTTCTCCCCGGCGGTGGCCGGGGTGGCCGCAGTTAGCCTGTCCACGTGGCCGACCGAACCCCTTCTGACGTCGACGTCGCCGATGACTCGGTGCCGGCCGACGCGGTGCCCATCCGGATGCTGGCCGACGAGGACCCGGCCGGCGACCTGGCCGACGAGGACATGGCCGGCGGGCGGGCGGGTGACGCCGCCGACGGCGGTGCCGGATCGAGCGGGGCCGTCGACGAGGTCGACGACGACAGGTCGGGCCCGTCTCGAGGCGGGATCGTCGCCCTGGTCGCGGTGCTGGCGCTGCTGGTCGGCATCGGCGGCGTGCTCGTCTACCAGCGGGCGACGACGCCCGGGCCCGGTTCCGTGGACGTCGGGTTCATGCAGGACATGACCACCCACCACCAGCAGGCGGTCGAGATGGCGAACATCGTCGCGGAGACCGGCTCCGATCCCGACGTCCGTGCCTTCGCGCGGGAGATCCTGACGTTCCAGCAGTACGAGGTGGGCTACATGGAGGCCCTGCTCGAGGACTGGGGCCAGTGGCCGTTCCCGGCCGACCGCACCGCCATGGAGTGGATGGGGATGTCCTCCACACCGGAGCAGATGCCCGGCATGCAGCCCGAGGCGAAGGTCGAGCAGCTGCAGGACGCCACCGGCGCCGAGGTGGAGGCGCTGTTCATCCCGATGATGATCGACCACCACAAGGGCGGCATCCACATGGCGGAGTACGCCGCCGAGCACGCCTCGGACCCCCGGGTGCGGTCACTCGCCGAGCGGATCGTCCAGCAGCAGTCGGGCGAGATCGCCGACTTCGAACGGGCGGCCAAGCGCCTGGGCGTCCCCCTCGACTGACCGCCCTCCGCCGGCCCCCTCCGCCGGCTCTGTGATGCTCCCGACCGGGAAATCCCGGTTGTCTCTTCTCGCAGCATCGGTAACAGGTGATGTCGCGAAGCATGGGTGACACCTCGTGGGCCGTGACACTGAGTCATGGCCAGGAAGGTGACTCCGATGGCAGTGAAGTTGACGGCTGC
>JAEZAI010000271.1 GCA_023427825.1 Actinomycetes bacterium | reverse complement strand
AGCCCGGTCAGCTCTCCGGCGGCCATCGGCAGCGGGTGGCGATGGGGCGGGCGATCGTCCGGCGGCCCGGTCTGTTCCTGATGGACGAGCCGCTGTCGAACCTGGACGCCAAGCTGCGCGGCCAGATGCGCACCGAGATCCTCCGCATCCAGCGGCGTCTCGGCACCACCACCGTCTACGTCACCCACGACCAGACCGAGGCGATGACGCTGGGCGATCGCGTGGCGCTGCTGCGCAAGGGCGAGATCCAGCAGGTCGGCACGCCCCGCGACCTGTACGAGCACCCCGTCAACATGTTCGTGGCCGGCTTCATCGGGTCGCCGCCCATGAACTTCGTGCCCGGGGCGATGGAGGACGGACAGCTCCACCTGCCGTTCGTGTCGTTCGAGCTGCCGGCCGACCGGCGCGACGTCGTCGGCGACCGCCACTACGTCACGGTCGGCATCCGGCCCGAGCGCTTCGAGGACCGGGCGCTGGTCGACGAGCACAAGGTCGCCGAGGGCGTGAGCTTCGACGCACCGGTCGACGTGGTCGAGTGGCTCGGCAACGAGCAGTACGCGTACGTGCCGTTCGAGACCGACCCGAAGCTGCTCGAGTCGCTCTCGGAGCTGGAGCGGGAGCTCGACGGTGAGCAGGCCCGCACCCAGCTCGTCGTGGCGCTCGAACCGTCGAGCCGCGTGGTGCCCGGCGAGTCCGCCCAGTTCTGGTTCGACCCCGAGGACATGCACATCTTCGACGCCGGCACCGGAGAGAACCTCACCCGGGACCTGGCGTTGGGCGACGGCGTCACGACGGGCAGCGTGGCGGCCGAACCCGTGGGCAACGGCTGAACGCACGTCGGCCGGCGGAGGTCCGACCCCGTGGCGGCCCCCGAGCTGCGACTGCGCCAGACGCCGCCGGGGCTGCTGGCGCTGCCGTGGACCCGACCGCTCGAGGAGTGGACCCCCGAGACGGTCGAGTTGCGCGACCTGCCGGTGGGGCCGAGCCGTCACCTGGTCCGGTTCGTGGAGGCGGACGGTCGGCTGTGGGCGCTCAAGGACCTGCCACCGCCGCTCGCCACCCGTGAGTACGAGGTGCTGCGGGAGCTCGAGCGCCGGCACATGGCCGCGGTGCGCGTGGCCGGGGTGGTGCACCAGCCCGACGTCGGCTCGGCGATCCTCGTCACCCACTACCTGGAGCGGTCGTGGCAGTACCGCCGACTGTTCATGCGCGTCGCCGGATCCCTGCGGGCGCACCGCGGCCGGCTGCTCGACGCCATCGCGCTGCTGCTCGTCGACCTGCACCGCAACGGCGTGTACTGGGGCGATTGCTCGCTGGCCAACACGCTGTTCGTGCGGGACGGGCAGGCGATCCAGGCGTGGTTCGTCGACGCCGAGACCGCCGAGCTCCACGACGCGCTGAGCGACGGCCAGCGCCGCGACGACCTCGCCACCGCGGTCGAGAACGTGGCCGGCGGCCTGCTCGACGTCGCCGCGGCGCGTGCCGCGTCGGCGCCGCCGGGCGAGATGACCACCGAGTCGCTGCTGGACGAGGCGCAGAGCGTGGCCACGCGGTACGAGGGACTGTGGGACCTGCTGTTCGACGCGCCGGTGGTGGACCTGGGCGACCACGACCGGATCGCCGCCCGGCTGCACCGGCTGGAAGAGCTCGGCTTCGAGCTCGACGAGGTGCGGTTCGAGCCGACCGGCGAGCGGACCGACCAGCTGCGCATGCGGGTGGCCGTCGGCGGTCGCAGCTACCACGCCGATCGCCTGCGGGCGCTCACCGGCATCGACGCCGGCGAGGGACAGGCCGCGATCCTCATGAACGACCTGCTCGCGTACGGGGCGTCGTTGCGCAGCCGCTGGCGGCGCGAGGTGAGCGAGGACGAGGTGGCCCGGACGTGGCTGGAGGACGCGTACCTGCCGGGGGTGGCCCGGGCACGGGAGGTGCTGGGCGAGGCGACGTCGCCGGTCCAGGCGTACTGCGACCTGATCGAGGTGCGGTGGTTGCTCAGCGAGGAGGCCGGCGGCGACGTCGGTGACGACGCCGCGCTCTACGTCCTCGCGACGCGGGAGACGCCCGACGAGTCGGCCGCCACGCTGGCGGTGCTCGACCCCGAGACCACCGAGCTCCCTGCCGTGCCGGCGGTCCCGCCGTCGCCGGGTCCGGGGCCCGGGTCGTCCTGATCTCGGGACGTCTCGCGCCCGATGTGGGAGCGACGCGTCCCGAGGTCCGGTGTGGGGCGGGAGCGTCAGCCGCCGGGTTCGAGGCGTTCGATCGGGTCCGGGCCGAAGGGGCCGGAGGTGTCGGGATCGGCATCGGAGGCGCGCGGGATGTCGACGCCCTTGCGGCGCAGCAGCACCACGCACACCCAGCCGATCGGCACCACGAGCCAGTGCGACATCAGGCGGAACGCGACCGATGCCGCGAGGGCGGTCGAGGCGTCGGTCCCCGTGGCGGTCAGCCCGACGACGAGCGCCGCCTCCACCTGGCCGGCCCCGCCCGGGATGATCGGGACGGCGCCGGCGAGCTGGCTGGTGCCGTAGATCGCCAGCAACGATCCCCACGTCGACGCGTCGGACGGCACCTCTCCGCCCATCGCCGCGACCGCAGCGACCAGCGCGACGAACTCGCCGATCCAGCTGACCACCTGCAGCGCCCAGGCCGCCGACCAGCGCCACGGCCCGGCCCTCACCGCGCCGAACGACTCGACGAACCGGTCCGCCGCCGCACGAGCCTCGCCCGCCCGCTCGTTCTGCTGTGCAGAACCAGAAGGATCCCTCTGCTTCTGCACGACAGAACGGGGGGTGACGAGGCGTCGGAGGGCGAGCCAGGCCCGGACGCACCACTCGGCCGGGCGCCGGAGCACCCACGGGTTCCGGGTGACGACGAAGAACGCCGCCAGCAGCGCCAGCGCGATCGCGCCGGGCAGCAGCGCCCGGCGCGGGTCCTCGCCGGCGAGCGCGTACCCGGCAAGGGTCATGAACACGAGCACGGCGGGGGCGACGACGCCGGTGGCGATCGTCGTCCAGCCGGCCAGGCCTCCGTCGGCGCCCGCCTCCCGGTAGCGCTGGACCATGTAGCCGGTGGCGAGCGCGCCGCCGGCCGGGAGCGTCGCCGCGATCGCTCCGCTGGCGAACGACGCAGTGGTGGCCCGACCGAGCGGAAGGTGCGCGCCGCCGGCCGCAAGCAGGACCGAGCGGACGCCGGCGAAGAGCACGATCGACACGATGCTCGTGGCGGATCCGATGGCGATCCATGCCCAGTCCGCGTGCGCGAGCAGGTCGACGGCGTCCACCACCTGGTCCCACTCCGCGACCACGAACGCGCCGAGCCCGAGGAGCGCCAGGGCGACGACCGCTGCCCGCAGCCATCGGCCGGAGCGCTGCGGGCCGTCCATGTGGCGATCGTACGGCCGGTCCGGCCGCGCAGCCGGTCTCGCGGCGGGGCCCGGTGGAGGGGACGAGCCGTTGCACGAGGTGCGACGAGGATCGCCGGAGTGCCCCGAACCCCCTGGGACCCGTTGGCTAGGGTCTTGTCCATGGCCACCACGCAGCGACCGAGGACCCCGCGCTCGTCGGCTCCGGCGCCCGGTCCCAACCCCGTGAACCGTGGTCTGATCCTGATCGCCGTCGGCGTGGTGCTCGCCGTCATCCTGCTGGTCAAGGCGGGGGGTGCGGGCTTCGACGGGAACACGTCCGATCTGGAGATCGGCGCGGGCGACGAGAAGGTCACGACCACCACCGAGGCCACGACCACGACCGTCGCCGAGCAGGCCCCGCAGACCGTGCAGGTCGTGGCGGCCAACGGCTCCGGCACCAGCGGCCTGGCGGCCAAGACGGGCCAGCTGCTCGCGCAGTCCGGCTACACGCAGGTGGTCGCCACCGACTCGCTGCAGCCCGTGACCGCCTCGCAGGTGCTGTATGCCACGGGCTACGACGCCAACGCCAAGTCGATCGCCACGATCCTCGGGCTGCCCGAGACCGCGGTCCAGCCGTTCGCCCCCGGCACGCAGGTGGCGAAGAACCAGCCCGCGACCGCCGGTGTGTTCGTGATGATCGGCCCGGACCTGACCGCCAAGGTCAACGGCGCGGCGAGCACCGGCGGCGCCACCACGACCACCGTGGCCGGCGGCGGCAGCGGCACCGGTGGCAGCGGCAGCGGTGGCGCGACGACCACGACCGTGAAGTCGGGGACGTCCGGCACCGGCACCGCCACCGGCACCGGCAACGCCACCACGACCACCGCCGGCTGACCGCCGACGTGAGCGACCTCGACGCGCTCGAGCCGTTCCGCACCCACGCCGCCGACGCGCTGGTGGTGTTCGACTTCGACGGCACGCTCGCGCCGATCGTCGACGAGCCGGCCG
>JAEZAI010000243.1 GCA_023427825.1 Actinomycetes bacterium | reverse complement strand
CCGGTGCGACCAGGCCCCGGGGCGCGGGGGCGCCATCGAGCAGCCGTCCACCGTGGTTGGACAGCACGACGGCCTCGACCCCCAGATCGGCGGCCCGGACAGCGTCGTCGACCCGTTGGATGCCCTTGACGACGATGGGGCCGTCCCAGACCGAGCGGAGCCAGTCGATGTCGTCCCACGAGAGCGACGGGTCGAACTGCGTGTTGATGTAGTCGGAGAGCGTGACCGGGGACGCCCCGTCGCCGACCTCACGGCCGACGACGTTCGCGAACCGGATGGGCTCGCCGCGCAGGAACGACAACGTCCAGGACGGGTGGAGGGCGCCGTCGATGATCGTCCCCGGGCCGATCGTCGGCGGGAGCGAGAACCCTCGCCGCACATCGCGCTCGCGCCGGCCGAACACGGCGGTGTCGACGGTGAGGACCAGCGCTTCGAAACGGGCGGCAGCCGCTCGGTCGATCATCTCCTTGACGAGCCCACGGTCCCTCCACGCGTACACCTGGAACCAGAGGCGTCCGGCACTGACCGAGCGGACCTCCTCGATGGACCGGGTGCTGAGCGTGGAGAGCGTGTACGGCAGGCCGGCGCGCTCGGCGGCGCGGGCGACGGCGAGCTCCCCTTGCGGATCGGCGATGCGAGTGAAGCCGGTCGGTGCGAGGACGAGCGGGTACGCCAGTGGCACACCGAGCAGCGAGGCGGCGATGTCGACGCGGTCGAGGCCGCGGAGCACCCTCGGCCGGAACGTCGTGGCGGCGAAGGCCCGCTCGTTGGCGGCGAGCGTGCGCTCGTCCTCTGCGCCGCCGTCGATGTAGTCGAACACTCCCCCGGGCAGACGTCGCTTGGCGATCCGACGGAGGTCCGCGACGGACGCAGCCCTTGCCAGGCGCCGTTCGACAGGGTTCGTCTCGATCCTCCCGAACCGGACGACCGACTTGAGCGTGTCGAGTGACTTCATGGTTCAGGCGCCTTCAACTCGGCCGGTAGGTCCGCAGGTCGAACGAGCGGGCGACCATCGCCCGCATCCCCTCGAGCGTGGCAGGCGCAGCGCCGTGGGTGCGTGCCTGCACAAGGACGTTGCCCACGGCAGTGGCCTCGATCGGTCCGGCGATGACCGGGCGCCGCACCGCGTCGGCGGTGAGCTGGCACAGCAGCGCGTTCTGGCAGCCCCCGCCGACGATGTGGACGACGTCGACCCGCTTGCCGGTCAGGGTGATCGCGTGCTCGATCGTCCGGGCGTAGGCGTGGGCGAGCGACTCGAGGATGGTGCGAGCGGTCTCGCCCTCGGACAGGTCTCGGCCGGCGGCAGCGGCGATCCGATCGGGCATCCGACCTGGAGCGATGAACGACTGGTCGTCGACGTCGATGACCGGACCTGGCGGTGCGTCGGCCGCCGCCGCGAGCACCTCGTCCAGGTCGTCCCGGTTCCACGCTCGCATGCACTCCTGCAGCAGCCACAGGCCGCCGACGTTGCGCAGGAAGCGGGTCCGTCCGTCGACGCCGAGCTCGTTGGTGAAGTTCGCGTGGCGCGCCGCGTCGCTGAGGACGGGCGCGTCGAGCTCGACGCCCACGAGGGACCACGTCCCCGACGCGATGTAGGCGAAGTGCTCCGACGTCGCGGGCACCGCAGCCACGGCGGACGCCGTGTCGTGCGACGCGACCGTGGTGACCGCCACCCCCGAGGACGTGCGTCCGCGGCTGCTCCCGGGCGCCTCGAGTCGGGGCAGCATCCGATCCGGCAGACCGAGGCGCTCGAGGATCGGTGCAGACCACTCGTGTGCGCGGGGGTCGAGGAGCCCGGTCGTCGAGGCGTTGGTCGTCTCCGTCCTCAGCTCACCTGTCAATCGATGTGCGAGGAGGTCGGGGATCAGCACGATGTGCGCTGCGCGGCTCCACAGTGCGCCCCGCCGCTCCGCGACCAGCTGGTAGATCGTGTTGAACGGGAGGAACTGGAGACCGTTGGTGCGGTACAGCTCCGCGGGCGGGATCAGCTGGTGGATCTCGTCGATGGCCGACGCCGTGCGGTCGTCACGGTACGAGACGGGTGCGGCGAGCAGTTCCCCGTCTGCGTCGAGCAGGCCGTAGTCGACGGCCCAGGCGTCGATGCCGACCGACTCCGCATCGACCTGCGCCAGGCCGTGCGTGACGTGGCGGACGAGGCCGTCGAAGTCCCACCGGAGATGGCCGTCGGCGTGGACCGGCCCGTTCGGGAACCGGTGGACCGATGCCAGCTCGAGGTGACCGCTATCGATGATCCCCTCCATGACCCGGCCGCCTGACGCGCCGACGTCCACTGCGGCGAAGGACCGAGTCCCCATCGGGTCAGCGCACGAAGGCGGCGGCGACGCCGGCGTCGACCGGGATGAGGAGACCGGTGGTGTGGCTGAACTCCCCTGAGGTGATCGCAGCGACGGCCGTCGCGACGTGTTCCGGCAGCACCTCACGCTTGAGGATCGTGCGCTGGGCGTAGAACTCGCCGAGGTCGTCCTCGTCCACGCCGTACACCGCAGCACGCTGGGCGCCCCAACCACCGGCGAAGATGCCCGACCCACGGACCACCCCGTCGGGGTTGATGCCGTTGACGCGGATGCCGTGCTCTCCGAGCTCCGCGGCCAGCAACCGAACCTGGTGCGCCTGGTCGGCCTTGGCAGCGCTGTAGGCGATGTTGTTCGGCCCGGCGAACACCGCGTTCTTCGACGCGATGACCACGATGTCGCCGCCGACGCGCTGGTCGATCATCGCCTTGGCAGCGGCCTTGGCGACCAGGAAGGTGCCCTTGGCCATGACGTCGTGCTGGACGTCCCAGTCCGCCTCGGTGGTCTCGAGCAGCGGCTTCGAGATCGACAGGCCGGCGTTGCTGACGACGAGGTCGACACCGCCGAACGCCAGCGCCGCTGCGTCGACTGCGGCCTGCACCGCAGCCGGGTCGGTGACGTCGACGGCGACACCGACTGCGACGTCGGTGGAGCCGAGCCCGGCCGCCGCGGCGTCGGCGCGCTCCGCGTCGAGATCGGCGACCACCACGCAGGCGCCCTCGGCGGCCAGCTGCGTGGCGATGGCCTTGCCGATGCCCGACGCCGCACCGGTGACCAGCGCGATGCGTCCGGCGTGACGCTTCGGCGCCGGCATCCGCTGCAGCTTCGCCTCCTCGAGCGCCCAGTACTCGATCCGGAACTTCTCGGACTCCGGGATCGGCGAGTAGGTCGACACCGCCTCTGCGCCGCGCATGACGTTGATCGCGTTCACGTAGAACTCACCGGCCACGCGAGCGGTCTGCTTGTCCTTCCCGAAGGAGAACATGCCGACCCCGGGTACGAGGATGATCGCCGGGTCCGCACCGCGCATCGCGGGCGAGTCCGACCGTGCGTGACGGTCGTAGTAGGCGGCGTAGTCGGCGCGGTAGGCGTCGTGGAGCTCCCTGAGGCGCGCCACGCACTCCTCGACCGGTGCAGCGGCCGGGAGGTCGAGCACCAGCGGCCTGACCTTGGTGCGGAGGAAGTGGTCGGGACACGACGTACCGAGCGCTGCGAGTTGGAAGAGCTTCTCGGATGCGAGGAACTCGAGGACGGTGTCGCTGTCCGTGAAGTGGCCGACCATCGCCCCCGCTGTCGCTGCGCTGTCGGTGGACGCGATGGCGCGGAGGTGCGGCGCCAGCGCCGCAGCCTTCGCCCGCCGCTCATCGTCCGGGAGGGCCGAACGCTCCTCGACGACCGCACCGAGGGGCGTCGGATCGCCGTTGGTGTCGAGGTAGCTCTGTGCGGTGTCGATGATCCAACGGGAGTTCGACTCGGCTTCGTCGCTCGTCGTTCCCCACGCCGTGATGCCGTGACCCCCCAGGATCACGCCCACCGCCTGCGGATTGGCGTCGTGGACCGCAGCGATGTCCAGTCCGAGCTGGAAGCCCGGTCGGCGCCACGGCACCCACAGGACCTTGTCGCCGAAGATCTGCTTCGTGAGCTGCTCGCCGTCGGCCGCTGCGGCGATCGCGATGCCGGCATCGGGATGGAGGTGATCGACATGGGCTGCGGCGACGAGCCCGTGCATCGCGGTGTCGATCGAGGGCGCCGCTCCGCCCTTCCCATGGCAGCAGAAGTCGAACGCGACGACCATCGAGTCCTCGTCGGCTTCACCGGGGTACACGTCGACGAGCGCCCGGAGCCGATCGAGACGGAGGACAGCGAGGCCGGACTCGGTGAGCGTGCCGAGGTCACCCCCGGATCCCTTGACCCAGAGCAGCTCGACGGCCGAGCCGGTGACCGGGTCGATCTCGGTCCCCTTCGCGGACGTGTTGCCGCCGGCGTAGTTCGTGTTGCGCGGATCCGCACCGAGCCGGTTCGATCGTGCGATCAGCTCGTCGACGGTCGGCTTCGCCATCTCAGGCCCCCCATCCGGCCTGTTCGCCGCCGACGCGTTCGGCGACGATCCGCTCCTGGTAGCCGCTCGAGGCGTACGCGGCCATCGGATCCGCCGGCAGCCCACGGCCGGCCCTCCAATCCGCGAGCTCGCTGCGGACGTCCGTCGCGAAGGCGTCCATCATCACGGCGTTGCCGCCGAGGACGTCGCCCTGGCGCTCGGCGTCGGCGAGCGCGTCGCGATCGACGAGCAGCGCCTTCGCGGTCATCTCGACCACGTTCAGCGCCGAGCGGATCTGGCCGGGGATCTTCGCCTCGATGTTGTGACACTGGTCGAGCATGAAGCTCACCGGCGACGGGCCGTCGACGCGCGCCGCATCGAGACCGCCGCCGCGGATCACCTCGAACATGATCCGGAAGAGCTGGAACGGGTCAGCGGCGCCGACGATCAGGTCGTCGTCGGCGTAGAACCGCGAGTTGAAGTCGAACGCACCCAGTCGTTCGAGTCGCATGAGCTGCATGACGATGAACTCGATGTTCGTGCCGGGCGCGTGGTGCCCGGTGTCGAGGCACACGACCGCTCGGTCCCCGAGCCCAGCGCACTGGACGTAGGCCGTGCCCCAGTCGGGAACGTCGGTCGCGTAGAACGCTGGCTCGAAGAACTTGTACTCCAGCACCAGGCGCTGGTGGTCACCGAGGCGCTCGTAGACCTCCGTGAGCGACGCGGTGAGACGGTCCTGGCGACTGCGCAGGTCGCCCTGGCCCGGGTAGTTGAGCCCGTCGGGCAGCCAGATCTTCAGGTCGCGGCTGCCGGTGGCGTCCATGATGTCGATGCAGTCGAGAGCATGACGCACCGCCTTCGTCCGGATCCGGTCATCGACGTGGCAGAACGACCCGAGCATGTAGTCGTCGTCCTGGAAGGTGTTCGTGTTGATCGTCCCGAGGCGGACGTCGAGGTCCTCGGCGTGCGCCCGGAGCTTGTCGAAGTCGTCGACGCGGTCCCACGGGATGTGCAGCGCCACCGACGGTGCGAGGCCGGTGACGCGATGCACCTCAGCGGCGTCCGCGACCTTCTCGTACGGGTCCCGGGGCACGCCGGCCCGGGCGAACACCTTGAACCGGGTGCCACTGTTGCCGTACGCCCACGACGGCACCTCGATCGCCAGGCGCTCCAGCCCCGGCGTGATCTCGTCGAAGGACGTCATCTGCGTTCCCCCTGACCGCCGGGAGTCGGTCGTCGCAGCGACTGGGGTGCGGTCGCCTGTGTTCGAATCTGAGTATTCTCACATGATCGCACATGGCGGTCAAGCGGCGCCGGTGGCGAAGGTCTGTTCATCACGATCCGACGTCTCGCGATGACGCAGTCAGACGGCAACCGTGGGCAGCCGAGCCCGGAGGCTGCGCTCTCACGGTGCCATCTGGCAGCACGACGGTGGCCGACGCCCCCGGTGGCACCGTCACGTCGAGGTGCAGCTCACCGTCGGTGACCCGCCACGACGAGCGGATGCGGCCCCGGGCCGAGTCCAGCTCGGCCTCGGCGCTCGTGATGCCACCGCCGACGACCGGCTCGATGCGGAAGCGTCGGTAGGCGCGCTCCCCGGGCTCCGGACGGATGCCCGCGACGTAGCGATGGAGGAACGTCACGACGGCGCCCTTGCTGTAGTGGTTGAGCGAGCCCCGGCCGGCGTCGTCGAGACCTTCCCAGTTCTCCCAGATCGTGGTCGCTCCGCGGTCGATCATGGCGAGCCACGACGGGACGCTGTCCTGGAGCAGGAGCTCGAACGCCACGTCCGGGTAGCCGGTGTCGACCAGGACCGGCAGCAACTGCGGAGTCGAGAGGAAGCCGGTGCCGAGATGGGTTCCAGCGGCGCGGATCAGGTCGACCAGCCGGGCGGCGGCTCGGTCCCGGAGCTCATCCGGCACGAGTCCGAAGGCGAGGGCACGGACGTGGTTGGCCTGGGTGTCAGGGCACAGCGCTCCGTCCTGACCGACGAACTCGGCCCGCCACGCCTGGAGGGTCAGCTCGGCCAGCGTGCTGTACCGCTCGGCGTCGGCGTCGTTGCCCAGCTCGGCGGCGATCTCGGCGAGGAGCGTCGACGAGTGGTGCAGGTACGCGGTCGCGACGTCGCCCACGTCGAGCTCCATGGTGAACAGCCTGGGGTCGTTGCCCCCCGGCTCGCACCACTCCCCCCAGTGGAAGCCGGTGTCCCACAGGTACTGCTCGTGCGGCGCGGGTTCCGGCCGTGCCTCGCGGCGGCTGCGGTGACGGCCGCCTGCCGCCCTCGCCGAGGCCCAGTCGACCCACCGAACCATGGAGCGGTACTGGTCAGCGAGCACCTGGCGGTCGTCGTAGGTCTGCCACATGAGATGCGGGACGATGACCGCGGCGTCGCCCCATCCGGCAGAGCCGTTCATGAACTGGGCGGTGGGACTCTCGAAGCCCTCGGGCGGCATCGGTTCGGGGGCGAAGTTGGACACCCTGCCGTCCGGCCACTGGCTCGCGTCGAGGTCCCGGAGCCACTTCGCAGTGAAGCCGGCGACGTCGTAGAGGAACGCCGCGGTGGGAGCGAACACCTGCCAGTCACCCGTCCACGGTGCGCGCTCGCGCTGGGGGCAGTCGGTGGGGACGTCGCACGCGTTGTCGCGGAAGCTCCAGACAGCGGCGTCGTGCAGTCGGTTGAGCCGCTCGTCGCTGCAGCGGAACCAGCCGGTGCGGCGAAGGTCGGTGTGGACCACCACGCCCGTGACATCCGTGGTGGCGAGCGGTCCGGGATGACCGTCGACCCGGACGTACTGGAAGCCATGGGTCGTGTGGCGAGGCTCGAAGACGTCACCAGGTCGACCGGCGGAGACGACCTCGTCCACCTGACCCGTGTCGAGCGGTTCACCGGTCATGAAGTCGAACCCGATGAGGTGCGTCATGTCGACGTCGCCGTCGTCACCCACGCGTTCCCCGTGGGTCAGCACCGTGCGTCGTCCCGCCGGCCCGAGATCTCCGAGGCGGATCCAGCCGTTGATGTTCTGGCCGAGGTCCACGACGTGGCGCGTGTCGGCCAGCCGGGTGACCGAGACCGGGGCGATCTCCTGGATCCGGCGAACCGGGGGCGACGGTGACGTGGTCAGCTCCTCGAAGCCAAGGTCACGGATGACGACCGGTGTCCACTCGCGACTGGTGTCCGCCACCCCGATGTCGGTGCACCACTGGGTGTCGGCGCGCCGGAGGTCGACCCGTTCGCCGTCCATGAGGTCGGCCGCGGTGATCTCACCGGTGGCACTCGACCACTCGGGACCGGTGCCGAAGCGGACGTGATGACCGTCGCAGAGGTCGACCTCGATCTGGGCCAACACGGCGAGGTGCTCGCCGTAGCAGTTCGCGATGCGGCTGAAGCCGTTGCGACCGCGGTACCACCCGTCCGACACGACGGCACCCACCACGTTGGTGCCGCTGCGCAGGTGGGCGGCGATGTCGAACGTCTGCACGTCGATGATCGACCGGTACTGGGTGGATCCCGGCGTGAGCTCGAGATCTCCGACGCGCTCGCCGTTGATGAAGAGCTCGTAGATCCCGCGGCCTGTCACGTACGCCCTCGCTCGCTCGACGCCGGGGCGCATGTCGAGCTCGAACGTGCCGCGGATCATGTGCGCCGGCCGGTTGCCCGGCTCACCGCTGTCGTCGCGTGGCGAGACCCACGAGGCGGCGCTCCAGTCGGCCGGGTCGAGAAGGCCGACCTCGTAGCTCCCGGGCTCAGACCAGTCGCTCTCGCCGAGGTCGGTCCACACCCGGACCTGCCATCGCACCAGCTGCCGGGGAGCTGCGGCCGGCAGCGGGTTGTCGACGAGGATGTGGTCGCCCGATTCGGTCCGATCGCCCACGATGTCGCCGGCGCGGACCTGGAACGCCTGCTGCTCGCGCGCTCCAGGGGGCAGCGACCACGACAGGCGGGGCCGGGGCACCCCGATCCCGACCACGTCGGGACCGAGGTGCTCCACGCGCAGGTCCGCGGGGGGTACGGACCGTTGCGTCACGACGTGACGGCCTTCTCGTCGGTGATCATCCGCTCCGAGTCGGAGTCGTAGCGCGTGATGTAGAGCGGCAGTGCGCCGTCGGGGCGCTCGGCGCTGTAGTGGGAACCGGGGATGCCGGGAAGGTCGAAGGCGCCGAGCTCCTCGCCGGCAGCCCGGAACGTCGAGTTGTTCAGTTCCTTGCCGGCCTTCTCCGCGATCTCGGCGAACAGCAAGGTGTTCTGGCAGGCCGCGAGGGCCGACACGATGTAGTCGGGGCTGCCCTCGGGCTTGGTGTTCGGGTCCTGGACGGTCTGTCCCGTCGCTGGTTCGACGATCTTCAGGCAGGCCTGGAAGTGCTCCTCCGTGAACTGGCCCCTCGGGTTGTCGGTGACGGCGATGGCGTCCTCCAGCACGGACTTGTCGGTCGACTTGTCCGCGGCGACGGCTTGGATCCCGTCGGGGTTCAGCGCGACGAGGCGGGGGGTGAATCCGCTGCGCGCCAGACCTCTCGACATGTTCACCGCACCGTCGCCGAGGGTGATGATCGTGGTCACGCCCTCGGACTTGAACCGCTCGGCGATCGTCGTCGCCTGCGCCGCCGCTGCTTCGACGTCGCCGCCCGAGGCGTCGAAGACCGCCGTGTCCACCAGCTCGACGCCCGCGTCGTCGAGCGCGTCGGTGGCGAGCTCGACCGACTTGGCATCGACGGGGTTCGCGACCATGGCCACCTTGGCGTCGTCGAGCTCCCCGGCCTTCGCCAGCGCCGCGATGCCCTCGGTCGTGCGGGTGTCGTTGTCGGTCACGATGGCGAACCACGGGGCCTTGGCCCGATCGCGACGCTCGGTGCTCATGTTGCCGCCGACGATCGGCGTGTCGTGCTGCTCGACGTAGCAGAGGGCGGCATCGCCGTCGAAGTAGCCGATGGCGGCGAACACCTGCGCGTCCTCGGTGAGCTTCAGGCACGCCTCGTCGGCGCCGTTCGGGTTGAGCTGGCTCGGCGGCACCGGCGCGAACGTCGGCACGAGCTTGCGTCCGTTGATCCCGCCCTTGGCGTTGATGTCGTCGATGACCGCCGTGTACGCCTTGACATAGTCGCCATGACGGATGTTGACGATGCTCTCGACCGCGGAGAGGTCCAGGTAGGCAACGCCGATCTGGATGGCGTCGTCGGTCACGCCCGTGCTCCTCGTGTCGGCATCGGTCGTCGTGGTCGATCCCGACTTGTCGGTCGTCGAGGACCCTTCGTCGTCGGACGACGACTTGCAGCCCGTCAGGACGACGGCAAGTGCCAGCGACGCGACGAGTGCGCTCCGGATCGTGGTTCTCATGGTGGTCCTCCCTGGATGTCGATCGTCAGTTGGCGAGGCCGATCGGCGCGTCGCCCCGGACGGGGCCACTCCGCTCGATCGATCGGGGGTCGGTGCCGAGGTAGCTCGCGACCACGAGCGGATCGTTCCGTACGGCGTCCGGTGTGCCCTCGGCGATGACCCGGCCCGCCTCCATGCACAC
Source organism: Actinomycetes bacterium (assembly GCA_023427825.1). Lineage (GTDB taxonomy): Bacteria > Actinomycetota > Acidimicrobiia > Acidimicrobiales > Microtrichaceae > Dermatobacter. The sequence goes on along the minus strand of JAEZAI010000243.1, from coordinate 4,939 downwards.
GATCCGGTCGCTGATGCCCGTGATGAGCGGCATGTCGTGCTCGATGACGAGCACGGACGCGTCGAGCTCGCGACGGAGCTCGAGGATCAGCGGGCCGAACGCCTCGGTCTCGCGCTGGGCGACCCCCGCGGTGGGCTCGTCGAGGCACATGACCCGGGCGTCCAGCGCGACCAGACCTGCGAGCTCGACGATGCGGCGGGTGCCGGTCGACAGGTTGCCGACCTGGACCTCCGCGTAGCGACCGAGGCCGAGGAGGTCGATGACGTCGCTGGCCTCCGCGCGTCGGACCCGCTCGCGCCGACGCGCGTGCGGCAGCAGCAGCGCGGTGCTCGCCACGCCGGTCCGGCCTCGGGACTCGAAGGCGACCTCGACGCACTGGCGAACGGTGAGCTCGGGGAAGAGCACGGCGGCCTGGTGCGTCCTGCCGAGCCCGAGACGGGCGCGCTGCCACGCGCTGCGATGGGTGACGTCGTGTCCGAGCAGTGTCACGGTGCACTCGGCGGGAACGACGCCGCACACCGCGTCCATCAGCGTCGACTTGCCGGCTCCGTTCGTGCCGATCAGTCCGAGGACCTCACCCGGCTGCAACACCACATCGACACCGTCGACGGCGACGACGCCGCCGAAGCGGACTCGTGCGCCACGGACGTCGAGGACCGGCTGACCGGGCTCCGGTGCGGGCCGCTGCGCGCGGCGCGGCACCGCCACGTCCCGGCGCGGTTCGGCAGGCAGCGGCTCCCGACCGCCGGCGGCCCGGTCGAGGATGGCGTCGCGCCCCCACCACACGACCTGCATCAGGCCGCCCGGCAGGTACAGCAGCACGATCAGCAGGCCGAGGCTCGACGTGAGCAGCGGCACGAGGTCGTTGTCGGGGAAGAAGGTGGGCAGGCCGACGATCCACAACGCACCGAGCACCGGGCCGACGATGGAGCCGAGGCCGCCCACGACCACCATCGCCACGAGCAGCAGGGAGGTGGCGACCAACCAGGTCTCGTCTCGGATGTTGATCGACTGCGCCGCGCCGGCGAGCAGCGCGCCACCGAGGCCGGCGAGCGCACCCGACAGGGCGAACGACCGGAGCCGGACCGACGGGGGCGACACGGTGTAGCCGGCGGCCGCGACCGGGTTGTCCCTCGCCGCGACCACGGACCGGCCGAAACCCGATCGGCGCAGCACGCCGAGGACGCCGAGGACCACGGCGAGGATCGCGACGACGACCAGCAGGTAGGTCCGCTGGTCGCGCAGATCCAGTCCGAGGAGCGACCCGCGGGGGAACCGGACGGTGCCGCCGGAGCCGCCGGTCAGGACGTCCTGGCGGAACAGGTACTGCTGCGCCGCGAGTGCGAACACGAAGGTCACCGGTGCGAGCAGGAGGCCCCGGACGCGGATCGCCCCCCAACCCAGCAGGACGGCGAGCACCGACGTGACCGCTGCCGCGATGACGATCGCCAGCGCGAACGGCACCCCGTAGAGCTCGATCGCGAACGCCTCGAACGATCCGATGCCCACATGCAGCGACAGACCCCGCGTGAACGCGGCGGCGACCAGCGCCCCGATGCCCGCGAAGGCCATCTGGCCGAGTGAGAGCTGCCCGGCCCACCCGGTGAGGACGGTGAGCGAGCTGGCGATGATCGCGAACGAGGCGATGACGGCGTAGAGCACCAGGCGCGACGGCTGGTCGACGACGAGGCAGACGGCCACCGCGACCGCGAGCAGCGCGACGGCGCCGAGACGGTCGATGTGGCGCGCCCACCACACCGAGCGCAGCTGGGGCGGGATCGGACGCGAGCGCGGAGCGAAGGCCAGCGACGCCGCGTCGGGCCGGGTGCCCCGCGCCTGGAGCGCCACGGCGACCAGGACCACCACGAGCAGGGCCACATCGGCGAACCCGACCTCTGACGGGAAGTTGAACCCGAGGATCGCCTGTCCCACACCGAGCGCGACGCCGGCGACGAGAGCGATGCGGAACGACGTCATCCGGGCGATGACGGCCGCGACGAGCGCTCTCGACAGGGTCGTCGGGCCGAGTGCGGCGATGGAGGCGGCCCCACTCCCCTGTCCTGCGATGAGCACGATCGAGATGGTGCCGAGGAACCCGGCGATGGCCCACACGACGGTCGAGACCGTCTTGGGGTTCACGCCGGAGAGACGGGCGAGGTCGGGGTTGACCGCTGCGGCGCGGATCGCCGTGCCGATCGCGGTCCGCTCGAGGAACCAGCCCAGACCGAGCGCGACGAGCGGGACCACGACGATGATCGTGAGCTGGGCGCCGGTGATCCGGAGGCCGGCGACGTCGTCCCACACCGAGGCGACCGCCGCGGGGAAGCGGGCGCTGGCGTCGTCGGCATCGGGAAGCGCCGATGCGATGGCTTGAGAGAGCGCGGCGACGCCGACCGTGGCGACCACCACGATCACCCTGGGCGCGTCGAAGAGGCGGCGGATGACCGTGAGCTCGACGACGGCGGAGAACAGCGTGCCGGCGCCGAGCGCGGCCGGCAGCGCGATCCAGAACGGGACGTCCCACTGGACGACGAGCAACGCGAGCAGTGATGCGCCGACGAGACCGATGTTGCTCACCGCGAAGTTGATGATGCGACTCGACCGATAGACGAGGACGAGTGCCATCGCGAGCAGTCCGACGACGAGCCCGTCGACGAGGCCGTTCAGCACCAGCTGGCGCGTGAGGATCGCTGCGGTCACCCGCGCTCCTCATCGCCCAGGAACACGGCTCGGGCCAGGTCGCCGCGTTCGAGGAGCTCGGCCGCCGGTCCGTCGAACCGGACCTGCCCCTTCTCCATGAAGACCGCCCGGTCTGCGATGGCGAGGGCCACGTTCAGGGACTGCTCGACGACGATGATCGTCATGCCCTCGTCGCGCAGCCGCTCCACGATGCCGAGCAGATCCTGCACGACCGCCGGAGCGAGACCGAGCGACAGCTCGTCGATGATCAGCACCTCGGGCCGGTGCATCAGCACGCGTGCGAGGGCGAGCATCTGCTGCTGGCCGCCCGACAGCGACCCGGCGGTCTGACGCCGGCGCGTCTCGAGATCGGGGAACCTGACCAGCACGTCGTCGATGCGGCGCTGGAGCTCGTCACGGTCGCGTCGCAGCCGGAACCCTCCGACCTCGAGGTTCTCCTGCACCGACAGCTCGTCGAAGATGCCCTTGCCGCCTGGGAGCAGCTCGATGCCGAGCGCGGCGCGTTGCTCCGGCGAGGTGTACGTGACCGTGCGACCGTTGAGCCGCACGACACCGCGCGACGGCGTGCCGAGCCCGGCGATCACCCGCAGCAGCGTCGACTTGCCGGCGCCGTTGGTGCCGAGCAGGGCGAGGACCTCGCCGCTGCGCACCTCGAGCGACACGTCGAACAGGATCTGCACGTTCCCGTACGAGAAGTCGAGGTCGTGCACCTGGATCGCCGGTGGTTCCCCCGTGGCCCGGCGCTCCGCCTCCGCGAGCTCCTCACGGAGCTCGGCCACGACGAGCGACAGGTCGTTGCGGATCGAGCCCGCACTGCGCAGCAGCAGGATCCCGCCGATCGTGGTGGACGGGATGATCACGGCGTAGATCGCGGCTCGAGGGCCAGCCGACTCCGACACCAGGGCGGACAAGAGGGCCCCGCCGGCGGCACCGATGAAGAACACGTAGACCGCGGCGAGCGCTGCGCCGAGCCCGCGGATCCGGTAGGGCACCACCGATTGCAGCACCGGTCCCACCATGGTGAACGCCCCGGAGAGCAGGACTGCGGACGGCACCGCCCAGAGCGCCCACAGCCACGGGTTCGGCATGGCGTACTGGATGGCCGTGAGCAGGCCGACGGGGATGATGAGCCACGCCACCATCGCCACCGCGCGGCCCGGGTCACGCCGGTACAGCCGGTCGTAGTGCCGCCCGAGAAGTGGGAGCGCGACGAGCACGCCGATGCCGCTGACCGTGCCGACGAGGCCCCGTTGCCCGGCATCGAGGCCGTACTCCTGCTCGAGCACGAGGTTCCCGAGGACCGGCAACGTGAAGATGCCGAAGCCCATCGCTGCGAACGCGATGATCGCACTGCGGATCGTGCGGATCTGCATGATCCGGGAGAACGCCGCTTCGACCGAGATCGGCGCAGGATCGTCCTCCTCAAGCGCGGACCCGAGGACGTCGAGCTTCTCGTACTGCCCCCGAGGAGGCTCGGGCAGCCGGAAGGCGACGATCCCGACGACCAGGACCGGGAGGCCCAGGACGATGAACGCCCAGCGCCACCCGGCGACGCCGCCGGCCCAGATGGCGATACCGCCGACCAGCAAGGGGCTGATCGTGCCGACGACGCGTCCCGCCGTGGCGATCGACGCCCCGACGCGCCCGCGCGTGGCGATCGGATACGTGTCGGCGAGCAGCGACGTGTGGACCGGCAGGTTCGCCGACTTGGACACCCCCACGCCGACCCGGGCGAGGAACAGGCCGAACGCGTTGACGGCGAGCCCGGAGCAGCAGACCATCGCCGCGAACAGGACCGAGGCCCCGCCGATCACCGGGCCGCGCCGCATCCGGTCGGCGAGATAGCCCATCGGGAGGCTCCCGAGGACCAGGAACGCGCCGGCGGTGGCGCTGATGAACACGATCGCCCCCGTGCTGATGCCGAACGTCTCCTGGATGTCGGGGGCGAGCACGCTCAGTGCTGCGCTCTCGAGCTCGTCGAAGGCAGCGATCAGCAGGAGGACGACGAAGACGAACCAACCGCCCTGACGCAACCCGTCGCGGAGCGGGAGCGCCTGGTCCCCGACGCCCGGGAGCAGGTCGTCCGCGAACAGGACCTCATCGGACGGCGTCGGGCCGCGCTCGTCCTCCAGGACCAGGATCGCGTCGGCCAGCTCACTGGCCGAGCGGGATGCAGCGTCGGTCACGACGCCGATCCCCGCGTGTGCCGTCCCATCCCGGACCCCCCGGTCGCGGGGGG
>JAEZAI010000236.1 GCA_023427825.1 Actinomycetes bacterium | reverse complement strand
GGGAAGAAGGCCGCGGCCGCGCAGCCCGACACGACCGATCGCCGCACCGCGGAACGTGAACGGCGCGAGCGTGAGGCGGCGGCCCGTCGCCGCAGCCGGCTCGAGGCCGACCTCGCGGAACGCCGATCGCACGCCGAGCACCTGGCGTCGCGGGCCGAGCGGGCGAGACGGTCGGCAGAGGAGGCCGAGACGGCGGCGGACGAGGCACGTGCCGAGGTGGAGGAGCTCGAGCGCCGGCTGGCGGAGGAGGACGGCGCGTCCGGGTGAGGAACACGGGGATGGGTAGGAACCCGGCATGGCGAACCACGCCGCTGCCGTCGTTCCGAGCTCCCCCGGCGGGGCCCTCTGATGGGCGACCACTACCGGGAGGGGCCCCGCCCCACCGAGGACACGTTCCGGCTCGTGCTCGCGGAGGTGTCCGAGCTGCTCGACGGCACCGATCTGCGGGTGCTGGTCATGGGCGGGATCGGCTCCGCGAGCCTCGCCCGTCCGAGGCGCACCGACGACATCGACCTGTTCGTCCACGTGGAGGACGCCGACGCGCTGCTCGCCGTCTTCGACGCAGCGGGGTACCGGACCGAGCACCACGACCCGAACTGGCTCTACAAGGCGTTCCGCCGCGACGTGCTGATCGACATCATCTTCCGGTCGACCGGTGACATCGTCGTCGACGAGCCCATGCTCGAGCACGCGGACGACGGCACGTTCAAGGGCAGCCGGTTCCGGCTCGTCTCGCCCGAGGACCTGCTGGTGATCAAGGCGGTCGCAGCGGCGGAGCACTCGCCGCACCACTGGTACGACGCGCTCGGCCTGGTCGCACGGTGCGACCTGGACTGGGACTACCTGGTGGAGCGGGCCCGGCGCTTCGGACCCCGCCGGGTGCTGAGCCTGCTGCTGTACGCGGAGTCGAACGACCTCGCTGTCCCGCCCACCGCGGTCGACGCGCTGTCGGCGGTCGTCCACCCTGCGCGGCTCCCCGAGGCCGTGCCGTGATCCCGGACGGTCACTCCGAGGACGACCACGTGGTCGCGCACGTGCGCACGGTGCTGGCCGAGGGCAGGTCGCATCACCTGTCGGTCCGGGTGGAGGTGGACGGCGACGCGCTCGTCCTGCGCGGGCCGGTCGAGTCCGTCGGGGCACACGAGCTCGTGCTCGCCGAGGTGCGACTCGCGCTCGCCGACGTCGGGCGGCCGCTGCGGATCGTCGACGAGCTGCACGTGCCCACGCTCGAGGACCGGCCACCCGAGGCGATCCCGTGATCCGGGTGGCAGCCGTCGGCGACATCCACGTCGGCACGTCCGACCCGCCGGTCGAGCTGCGCCGTGCCGCGGACGACGCCGACCTGCTGCTGCTCGCCGGCGACCTCACCAACTGCGGCGACGTCAGCGAGGCCCGCGCCCTGGCCGAGTGTCTGGAGGACATCGGAGTGCCGGTGGTCGCGGTGCTCGGCAACCACGACCACCACGCCGAGACGCCCGGCGACGTGGTCGCGGAGCTCGAGGACGCCGGTGTGGTCGTGCTCGACGGCGAGTCGTGCCACGTGAGGGTCGACGGGACCGTGGTCGGGGTGGCGGGCGCCAAGGGGTTCGCCTGTGGACTGCCCGGGACCTGCGCGACCGCGTTCGGCGAGCCAGAGATGAAGGCGTTCGTGGAGCACGGCCGGCGGGAGGCGGAGCGCTTCGGCGCGGCCCTGGCCGAGCTGGACGCGCCGCACCGGATCGGACTGCTCCACTACTCACCGGTGGGCGCGACGGTCGCCGGCGAGGCGCCCGAGATCCACGCCTTCCTGGCGGACCACCGGCTGGCCGAGCAGGCCGACCATCACGGCGCGGACCTGCTGCTGCACGGGCACGCGCACAGCGGTCGGGAGCACGGCGAGACGCCCGGCGGCATCCCGGTCCGCAACGTCGCCCGCCCGGTCATCCGCGCCCCGTACCGGATTTACACGCTCGGGTCCTGATCGGCCGGCGACGACCCGCCGCGGTCACCGAGGATGCGGACCACCTCCTCGTCGGGGACCTGGGTGAAGTCGTCGTAGAAGGCGCCGACCGCCCCGAACGGCGACGGTTCGGCCACGCACGCGACCTCGCACCGACGACGGAGCCGTGGGACCGACGCCCGGGCGCACACCGGTGCTGCGAACACCACGCGACGGGCCCCCGCATCGGCGAGCATCCGGACCGCCGCCTCCGCGGTCAGGCCGGTCGCCAGCCCGTCGTCGACCACCACCACGTCCGCGTCGTGCACGTCGACCATGGGCCGGCCGCCCCGGTAGCGCTGCACGCGGCGGACCACCTCGTCGCGCTGGCGGTCGATGGCGGCGTCGAGCTCGGCGGGCGGCGTGCCGGCCACCGACGACGCGTCGAGCACGCCCTCGCCGCCCTCCGCGACGGCACCGACCGCGAGCTCGGGTTGGCCGCGAGCCCCGATCTTGCGGACGACGAGCACGTCGAGCGGCGCCCCCAGCGCGTCGGCGACCTCCGCCCCGACGGGCACGCCACCCCGCGGCAGCGCGAGCACGATCGGTCGCTCCAGCGGGGTCTGCACGAGCACCTCGGCCAGGCGCCGGCCAGCGTCCGCCCGATCCCGGAAGTGGACCGTCGACGTCCTCCACCGACCCATGGCGAACACCTACCCCGGCGCCGGCCGGCAGGTGCGACGCACCGACGCGGTCCGACGCCGTTGTTCACACGACGTTGACCTTCCCGATCGGCATGGGGGCGAGAATGCGGCATGGCGACAGCATGCGCCGCAACGCCGTCAGTGGAGGGTCGTCGGCTCGTTCGGCGAGACCTGGTCGACGGTGTTCGTCTCCGTGCCGGGCGCCGGTGCGACCGGCCCGCGCAGCAGCGGGTCCTCGGTGCGCTCCATCCAGTCCCGCAGTCGACCGCGCAGGTCCGCGACCACGTCGGCCAGGCGCGGGTCGTCGATCCGGTTCGTGCCCTCCGAGGGATCGAGCCACAGGTCGTAGAGCGCCTCCACGGGCGGGTCGAGCTCGGCCAGGCCCGCTGCCAGCACCACGTCCTTGGTGGGTCCGTCGTCCAGGTTGGCCAGCACGCGGCCCCGGTGGTCGTCGTCGAAGCGCCGCATGTACTTGTAGCGGTCCGTGCGCACGGCCCGCTGCGGCTCGTAGGCGGCGTGGAAGGTGACCTCGGCGAACACCTCGTCGCGAACCTTGTCCACCTGCCCGGTCACCAGTGGCACGAGCGACGATCCCTCCAGCCAGGACGGTCGCTCGATGGCCGCCACGTCGCAGATCGTCGGGTAGACGTCCAGGTGCGAGACCAGCTCGTCCCGCACGTGCCCGCCCACGAAGCCGCCCGGGCCGCGCAGCATGAGCATGACCCCGATGCCGCGGTCGTACATGGTCGCCTTGGCGCCGGGGTAGGCGAGGCCGTGGTCGGTGGTCAGGATCACCAGCGTGCGGTCGGCGAGGTGGTGCTCCTCGAGCGCTTCCAGCACCGCCCCCACGCCCTGATCCAACGATCGGGCGCTCGCCTTGAACGCCGCCATGTCGCGGCGGGTCTCGGGGGTGTCGACGATGTTGTCGGGTGGACGGGAGTAGAGGGCGTCACGGATGGAGGACGGCTCGAAGAACTCGCGGTGGGTCTCGAAGAACCCCACCGACAGGAAGAACGGCGTCTCCGAGCCCGCGAGCTCGGCGATCAGTCGCGAGGCGGCGGGTGCGACGTCCCGGACCTTCGTGCTGTCGACCTCCTCGACGTGGTCGTAGCCGACGTCGGCCGGGTCCGCCGAGACGTGCTGCTCGCCGATCATGCCGGTCCAGTAGCCGTGGTCGCGGAGCACGTGGACCACGTGGCGCTCGGGATGGGCGAGCCGGTAGCCGCGGTGGGCCAGGCCGAGCATGCCGGTGGAGTGCGTCGTCTGTCCGGTGAGCAGCGCGGCCCGCGAGCCGGAGCAGACGGGCGCCGTGCAGAACGCCTGGCGGAACAGCACGCCCTGGTCGGCGAGGTGCTGGATGTTCGGCGTGGGCACCTGGTGCCCGTAGGGCTGGACGTGACGGCCAGTGTCGTGCGAGTGCAGGTAGAGGACGTTCGGCGGCGTCATTCCCGGACCAGCGTACGCCCGGGTCCCGGCGCCACCGGTCGAGGAGGGTGACGTGACGGGACAGCATCCGAGGGTGGAGGGCACCGCCTACCTGGTGTGCGCCACGCAGCGCAGCGGCAGCACGCTGCTGTGCGAGCTGCTCAAGGGGACCGACGTGGCCGGGGTGCCCGACGAGTTCTTCGAGTCGCTGCGTGCGACCGGGCTTCCCCGCCAGCCTCGGGAGTACTTCCTCCAGCCCGAGGCCGCGGACATCGCGGCCCGTCTCGCTCCTCTCGACCCCGGCCGCCCGGAGCGACCCGGCGACTTCGCCGGCTGGTTCGACTACGTGGTGCACCGCGGCACCACGCCGAACGGCGTCTTCGGCGCCAAGATGATGTGGAACTACTTCGACGACTTCCGCGCCCGCATCGCCGAGCTCCCGGGCCTGAACGACCTCACGTCCACGGAGGCGCTCGACGAGGTCTTCCCGAACCTGAAGATCGTGTTCGTCCAGCGCCGGGACAAGGTCGCGCAGGCGGTCTCGCTCTGGAAGGCGATCCAGACCCAGCAGTGGCGGACCGCCGCCGAGGCCTCCGACGGCCGGCGCGACGTGGAGTACGACCACCGCGCGCTGCGGTTCCTCGTCGACGACCTCCACCGTTGGGACGCCCGCTGGGAGGAGTGGTTCCACGCCACCGGACGGGAGCCGATCCGCGTGGTCTACGAGGAGTTCGTCGGCGCCCGGGCCGCCACCGTGGGCCGGGTGCTGGACTGCCTGGGCATCGACCCGCCCGAGCCGGACGGCGCGCTCGGCCCGATGAAGCGCCAGGCGGACGGCATCTCGGCGGACTGGGTCACCCGGTTCCGGGACGACTCCCGGCGCCTCGGACTGGACTGACCGGCAACGTCGCACGGGCCCGACCGGCACGCGCCGAGCGCGCGACCGGCCCGGCGGCGGGGGAAGAACTCCGGACGCCTGACCGGGGAGGGAACGTAGAGTGCCCGGATGGACGCTCCGCCGGTCCTCCTCGCCGTCGACGACGACCCCACCGGCCTGGGTGACGTGGAGCGCGAGCTCCACGACCGCTACGGCCGCCACTACACCGTCGTGTGCCTCGAGTCGCCGTTCGATGCGATCGAGCGTCTCGAGCAGTTCGCGGCGGTCGACCACGAGGTCGCGCTCGTGCTGGCGGCGCAGTGGCTCTCGGGCATGACCGGCAGCCAGTTCCTCACCGACGTCCGTCGCCTGCACCCACGCTCCATGCGCGGCCTGCTGATCAACTACGGCGACTGGGGCGAGCGGGCGTCGGGCGAGGCGATCTTCGAGGGCATCTCGCACGGCCGGTTCGACCACTACGTGCTGCGACCGGCGGAGTCGCCCGACGAGCTGTTCCACACCACCATGTCGGGGCTGCTGCTCGACTGGGCGGAGTCGCAGCGCGCCGCCCCCTTCACCGTGCACATCGTCGGCGAGACGTGGTCTGGCCGGGCGCACGAGCTGCGCGAGGTCCTCCAGCAGTGCGCGATCGCGCACCACTTCTGCCTGGCCGACTCGGCCGAGGGCCGGGCCCTCGTCGAGCAGGCGGGCGGCGTCTCGCAGTTGCCGCTGATCGTGTTCCCCAACGGACAGGTGCTGGAGAACCCCACCAACCTGGAGATCGCCGAGGCGGCGGGATCTCCCACGCCGGCGAACCTGGAGGAGGTCGAGCTCGACGTCGTGATCGTGGGCGCCGGACCGGCGGGGCTGTCCGCCGCGGTGTACGGCGCGTCCGAGGGGTTCGGCACGCTCGTCGTCGACGAGGGCGGCGTGGGCGGACAGGCCACGTCGAGCTCGCTCATCCGCAACTACCTGGGCTTCCCTCGCGGCATCAGCGGCCGCCGCCTTGCCCAGGGCGCCTACAACCAGGCGTGGGTGTTCGGCGCCGACTTCGCGTTCATGCAGCGGGTGACGGGCATCGAGCGCCGGGACGACCACGTGGTGCTGTCGATGTCCGAGGGCGGCACCATCCGGGCCCGAGCCGTGCTGCTCGCCATGGGGGCGAGCTACCGCCGCATCGGCGTCCCCGAGCTCGAGGAGCTGACCGGCGCCGGCGTCTACTACGGCGGCTCCACGTCGGAGGCCACCGCCATGACCGGCGCCGACGTGTTCATCGTGGGCGGCGCCAACTCCGCCGGGCAGGCGGCGCTGCACCTCGCCCGCTACGCCAAGCGCGTGACGCTCGTGGTGCGCGCCGACTCGCTCCGGGCCGGCATGTCGGAGTACCTCGTCCGCCAGGTGGAGGCCACCGACAACATCGAGGTGCGCCTCGGCACCGAGGTCGTGGGCGGTGGCGGCGAGGGTCGCCTGGAGCACGTCGTCCTCCGCGACCGGGCGACGGGGGCCGAGACCACCGAGGATGCACAGGGCCTGTTCCTGCTCATCGGCGCCCGCCCGAACACCGCCTGGCTGCCACCGGCCATCGAGCGCGACGAGCAGGGCTTCATCGTCACGGGCGCGGACGTCTCCCCGGCTGCGTGGCACCTCGAGCGGCCGCCGCTGCTCCTGGAGACGAGCATGCCGGGCGTGTTCGCCGCCGGCGACGTGCGCCACGGCGCCGTGAAGCGGGTCGCCTCCGCGGTCGGCGAGGGCTCGATCGCGATCCAGCTCCTGCACCAGTACTTCGCGGACCAGGGCCTGCGCCCCAACGGCCGTCCTGCGTACTCCCCGGAGCCCGCTCCGAACGTGCGCGTCGGTCGCGTCGCTGCCGACACCGTCGGCTGAGCTCCCGGCTCCGGCCGGTCGATCCCCTTCCCGCTCCGTTCCCGTCCATCCGTCCACCGGTTGCATTCTATGAAAGAACTCAGTACGGTCGAGGCGTGCGCCGGACGAGCTTCGAGGACATGGCCTGCTCCGTGGCCCAGTGCCTGGAGGTCGTGGGCGAGTGGTGGAGCCTGCTCATCGTGCGCGACGCGTTCCTCGGCGTCACCCGCTTCGACGACTTCCAGGAACGGCTCGGCATCTCGCGCAACGTCCTCAACCAGCGCCTCATCCACCTGGTCGACAACGGCGTGCTCGTCCGGGTCCCCTACCAGGACCACCCGCCCCGGTCCGAGTACCGGCTGACCGACAAGGGTCGGGACCTCTGGCACGTGGTCACCGCCATGCGGCAGTGGGGCGACCGCTGGGCCGCCCCCGACGGCCCGCCGCTGCAGGTGCGTCACCGCCGCTGCGGCGAGATCACCGAGGCCGTGCCCACGTGCTCGCACTGCGGCGAACGCCTGGACGTCCACGACGTCGAGGCCGAGGTCGGTCCCGGCGCCGCGCCGCACGGCTTCGACCGCACCCGCCTGGACCCGACGCGCGCCGGCCGGGACTGAGCTCGCCCTACTGCCACCCCGGCCGCCGCACGACCAGTCAGTTCTATGAAGCTACCCACCAACGGACCGCCCAGGAGGCCCTCCCGATGAGGAACGACGCCGATCCCACCACGATCAGCCCGCCCGGCGCCCCGAGCACCCAGAGCACCCCGGCCACCCCGGGCACCCCGGTCCCCTCCGGAGCGCCGCCCATGCCCGAGGCCGGCCGGCAGGCGGTGTTCCTGGTGACCGCGCTGGGCTCCTTCATGGCCGCGCTCGACCTGTCGATCGTGAACGTGGCCTTCCCGGACCTGGAGGCGTCGTACCCCG
>JAEZAI010000234.1 GCA_023427825.1 Actinomycetes bacterium | reverse complement strand
GCCCCCGCGACGACGGCCTCGACGACCCCCTCGACGAGGGTGCGGCGCCCGCGTCGGCAGGTCGGGGGGCGCCTGACGGGGACGGTGGTGGGAGCTGGGCGCGACGTCGCTTCGCCCCGGCACTGGCCGCGATCGTGGCGGTCGGCTTCGCCATCCGGCTGGCCTTCATCCTGATCCGCCAGTCGAAGGCGCCGCTGACCGGCGGCGACGCGTTCTGGTACCACTTCCAGGCGAAGCTCGTGGCCGACGGCCAGGGCTTCCTGCACCCGTTCGAGTACTTCAAGGAGGGCCGCTCGGTCCCCGGCGCGGACCACCCGCCGGGCATGACCGTGATCCTCGCCGTGGCCGACAAGCTGGGGATGAGCTCGGCGCAGTCGCAGCGGATCCTGATGTCGGTCATGGGCATGGTGTCGGTGGTCCTGATCGCCTACGTCGGACGCCGCCTCGCCGGGCCGGCCGTCGGGCTCGTCGCCGCCACCCTCGCCGCGGTGTACCCGAACATCTGGATCAACGACGGCATGCTCATGGCCGAGACGCCGTTCGTGCTCGGCATCGTGATCATGCTGCTGTGCGCGTACCGGTTGATGGACCGGCCGACCTGGGGCGACGTCGCCGGACTGTCGGCGGGCGTGACGCTGGCCGCGCTCACGCGTCCCGAGGCGGTGCTGATCTTCCCGTTCTTCGTGCTGCCGCTGGTCCTGACGCGCCGGGGCGAGCCGCTCGGCCGCCGGTTCGGCCTGCTGGCGGTGGCGGCGCTGGTGCCGATCGCCGCGTTCGGGCCCTGGCTCGCGTACAACATGACCCGCTTCGACGAGCCCGTGCTGATCAGCACCGGCGCCGGCCAGACCTTCGTGGTGGCCAACTGCGACCTGACCTACGGCGGCCGCAACCTGGGCTACTGGGACCGCAAGTGCCTCTTCCCGCCCCACACGCCCGAGATCGACGAGCGGGACCTCTCCAAGCGGGACCAGATCTACCAGCGCCAGGCGATCGACTACATGAAGGACCACGTCGACGAGTTGCCCAAGGTGGTCGCGGCTCGCATCGGACGGATGTGGGGAGTGTTCCGGCCCGACGAGTCGATCGTGGACGACGGCTACATCGAGGGCCGCGCCGGCGGCGAGCCCGGCACCGGGTTCGGCCTGGTGCGCGAGGCGCTGTGGTCCTACTTCGTGCTCCTGGTGCTGGCCGTGCCGGGCGCGGTCGTGCTCGTGCGGCGCAAGGTGCCGATCTCACCGCTGCTGGTCGCGCCGGTCCTGGCCACAATCACGGCCGCCATCACCTTCGGCATCACGCGCTACCGCGCGGGCGCGGAGGTGTCGATCGTGCTGTTCGCGGCCGTGGCACTGGTCGCGGGATGGCACTGGTTGTTCGACGCCCGGCGCGGCGAGCGCGTGGACGCGCCCGCCGATGCGACCGATGCCGGCACCGAGACCGGCGCGGCGGATCAGGCCGGTGGGTCGTCGGACGGCGCGGACCCCGTGCCGTCGGGCACCTGAGGCGAACCGTCCGCACGGTCGTCGTCACCGATCCCTGCGGCGGCGAGCCGGTCCTCGAGCCGCTGCACGGACTCGCGCAGGAGCGCGGCCTCCTCGGCCAGCACCCGGGACCGCTCCTCCAGGCGCGACAGCTCCCAGCTGTAGTGGACCGCCACCAGGAACAGGAACGCCACGGCGGCGAACAGGAACGTGGCCGGCGGGTAGTCGATGCCGATCGCGTGGGACACGCGGTCGAGCAGGTCGGGGAACGCCGCCAGCACGAGCAGCACCAGGCCGATGGCCAGCCACAGCAACGAGAACTTGCTCTTGAGGCGGTGCTGGCGGACGAGCCAGATGATGAAGCCGACCGTGCCGAGCGTGACGACGATGACGAAGACGTGGGCGGTCGTGGTCATGCGGCGCTCCCGTCGCCCTGCGAGGCCGCGGCGCCGGGCCCGACCTGGGGCTCCACGTCGGGATCGAGCGTCGGGCGGCGCCGGCTGGCCCTGGCGAACATGGTCACGAGGACGCGGACGTAGTGGTACACGAGACGCAGCCGCAGGGTGGATGCCTGGCCGCCGGCGCGCTGGTGCATCTCGACCGGCACCTCGACGATCCGGAAGCCCTCGTACGTGGCGGCCAGCAGCACCTCCACGGACTCCATGTACTCCGACGGGTACGAGCGAGCGAAGTACTCGAGCACCGGGCGGTTGAAGGCGCGGAAGCCCGAGCTCGTGTCGCTGAACGTGCGGCCCGACAGGACCCGCATGGCGACCTCGAGGACCCGCATGGCGCTGCGCCGCGTGGTGCTCACGTCGTAGGAGCCCTCTCCGCCGAACCGGCTGCCGACCACGAAGTCGGCGTGGTCGAGCGCGGCCAGCAGGCGGGGGATCAGCGCCGGGTCGTGCTGGCCGTCGGCGTCGAGCTGGACACCGCGGTCGTAGCCCTCGGCGACCGCGTAGCGGAACCCCGTGCGCAGCGCGCCGCCGATGCCCAGGTTGAACGGCAGGCGCAGCACCGCCACACCGGCGCGCCGCGCCACCGCCCACGTGCCGTCGGTGGACCCGTCGTCGATCACGACGACGTCGCAGTCGGGGACCTCGTCGGCGAGGCGGGCGAGCACCGCGGGCAGCGTGGCGGCCTCGTTGAAGGCGGGGATGATCACCAGGTCGCGGATGGCCGCCCTCCTGCCGCGCACGTCGGAGCGCGCAGGGCCCCGAGGGTGATCGTGGTCATGCGGCTCATCTTCGCACGCCGGCCTCCGGACCACGGCGACGCTGCGGTGACGCCCGGGGCCCGGGCGATGGCCCCGGTGCCATGGGGCGGAGCGGTGCTCCGTCTACGATCAGCGGTCCTGTGAACGTGCCGGGACGAGAGGGGGCCGGCCCGGCCCCGATCCCCCCGGACGGCGCCGCGGCCCGGCTCCCGTGGCGGGAGGTCACCTGGGTCGCCGCCGTGGCGCTCGGGGTCCGCCTGGCGGTGGCGCTGGTGGCGGCCCGTTCCCCCCAGGGCCTGCACGATCCGCTGCTGTACCAGGGCTTCGCCCGCCACATCGCCGACGGTGACGGCTACCTGGGCCTCCTCGGCGAACCGACCGCGTACTACCCGCCCGGCTACCCGCTGTTCCTCGGCGCGGTGCAGACGGCGGCGGACCTGATCGGGCTGGGCGCCCACCTGCCGGCGGTCGCCGCGGTCGTCCAGTCCCTGCTGGGCGCGGTCGCCGCGGGCGCCACCGTGGTCGCCGGGCGCCGGCTGGCGGCCGATCCCACG